>NZ_ARZA01000220.1 GCF_000387765.1 Caldisalinibacter kiritimatiensis | reverse complement strand
AGTCCTAATTTGTTTGTCGACTTTTGCTGCCGACTCTTAATATGTTATCACATCAAAACGTATTTGTCAAGAACTTTTTTGTGTTTTATTTCATTCGCCGTCTCAGCGGCGACTCTTAATAGTATATCAAAGTTACTCTTTTATGTCAAGTATTTTTTGATTTTTCTTAAGCCGACATGTAATACTATAGCATATATTTTATTTAATAGCAACAAGCAATATATGGATATAATGTAAACTTATCTTTAATATCTTTAGTTTTCTTATTTTTTCTTTTATATGCACACTTAAAAATCTGTATTTTATTATAACCACTATTATTGATTTGTATTACATATCTAGCTAATATTTTTTTAATTGTAACTATATATTACTGGAATATAAACAACTTTTAATAAACCTTTTTCTTTAGTACTTCCTTTAGCTTATATAAGTCATTATAATAAACTTCTTTTAGCTCTTTTCTATATATAACTGCCGCAGGATGGTATAATGGAAACAATATGTATTCTTTATTATTTATACAAACCTTCTGTAATTTTCCGTGAAGTTCACCTATTTTTACATTACTATCTTCCACCAACGTTTTTAATGGTATATTTCCTAGTGTAACTATAAAATCTGGTTTGATTATATCTATTTCTGTAAGTAAATATTCCTTAAAGCTTTCTATTGCCTTTTTTGATGGTGCTCTATTTATTTTTCTACCTGTTTTTTTACTTATTCTTGTGGGTCTAAATTTTACTGTATTAGTAATGTAAAGTTCTTTTCTTTGTAATTCCAATATATCTAAAAATTCTTCTAAATGTTTACCTGCTTGCCCTACAAAAGGTTTTTTCAACTTTACTTCGTTTGCTCCTGGAGCTTCACCTACCAATATTATACTGCTATCTACAGTTCCATCTCCGAGTACTATTTCTTTATCTTTGTGCTCTTCAAGTATCTTATTATTTAACTTTTGTAACTCTTGTTCTTTCACTTTTCTCCGTCCTTTCCTATACTAATTATTTCATTATACTTACTTCTAATATTTTTTAAATCTTCCCATGCTGGTCTTTTCTTATTTTCATCTCTTAATAAAGCTGCTGGATGGTATGTTGGCATTATGTAAAATTGTCCTTTTTTTACCCACTTTCCTCTATCTTTGGTAATTCTAAATTGAGGTTCTATTATATTTCTCGCTGAAACTGCTCCGAGGCATACAATAATTTTAGGTCTTATAATGTGTACCTGCCATCTTAGATACTCTATACATTTCTCACTTTCTGTTCTTAATGGATTTCTATTATTCGGTGGTCTACATTTTACTATATTAGCTATGTATATTTCATTTCTATCTAAGTCTATAGCCTTTAGCATCTTATCTAGGAGCTTACCGGCAGCCCCTACAAAAGGTCTTCCTTGAATATCCTCGTTATATCCCGGTCCTTCTCCAATAAACATTATATCTGCATTTTCGTTTCCTTCTCCAAAAACAACATTAGTCCTTGTTTTATGTAAATTGCATCTCTTACACTTTTGAACTATATTATTTAATTCATCAAGGGTATACATACAAGCCACCACTTTCAACAGTTATATCAATAATTTTATTATACAAAATCTATTAAACATTCTATTATCTATATTATTGTACATAAGCACAATTTTCAATTCTAATTTTAAATTAATAGTTAATTTCACAATAATTATCTTGACTTATATATAAATATGTAATATATTACGTATATAAGGGTAATATATTACGTATTTATAACTATATACAGAATTTTTAGGCTAAGGAGGTGTTTACAACTGGATAGTTTTGATAAACAAAAAGATATATTCGGAAAGATTTTTCTATTAGCAAATAAATTACAAATCTTAGGGGATTCCCATTTAGCTGAGGATGAAATAACTGTTAAACAATGGTTTCTAATAGTTATAATATCTCAATTCAAAAACAAACCTCCTATGCTCACTGAGGTTGCAAGTTTGATGGGAACCTCTCGCCAAAATGTAAAGCAGCTTGCTGTTAAACTTCAACAAAAGGGTTTTTTAGCCATTGATAAAGATAAAAAGGATAGCAGAGCATTAAGATTAAAATTAACACAAAAAAACCAATGGTTCTGGAAAAAAAGAGAGGAAAAAGATCGTAATTTTATTATTAACCTTTTTAAGAATTTAAGTGAAGAAGAAGTCAGTGTAATGTATGATGTCGTTAACAAACTATTAGATAAAGTTGAAGAAATGGGGAGTTAATTTTTTAGTGTGTTTTGTACAAATAATAAAGTCCGCAAGGGGGATTAATATGAATATTAAGCAAATAATTATTTTTATAGTGCTTTTAGGAATAGTGTTTTTAGCTTATCGTTCCCAACAGCTACAAAGGCAATACAAGTCAGCAGTTATAGAAGGATTGAATCGGACAAAAAATCTAGAAAGACCTATTATAACCGAAAAAGATATTACCCATCTACCAGAACCAGTTCAGAAATACCTTAGATACGTAGGAGTAATAGGTAAAGAAAGGGTAAATAGCTTTAGAGCTGTTATGGATGCAAGTATGAAATTAGATAAAGAAAAAGACTGGACAAAGGTACAAATTAAGCAGTATAGTTTCTTTGATAATATTACTCGTTTGTTCTTTTTAAATCTAAATGTGAATGGTATACCGTTTTATGGATTGCATTCTTATACAAATGCAACTGCAACTATGGATGGTAAAATAGTGGGCCTAATCCATGTGCTTAAAGGCAAAGGTGAAATTATGAATAAAGCAGAAACAGTTACTATATTAAATGATATGTGTATAATGGCACCTGCAACTCTGATTGATGAAAGAATTAAATGGGAAACTATAGATGCACATACTGTAAAAGCTACTTTTAATAATGAAGGTATAGAGATATCAGCTATATTATATTTCAATGAAAAAGGACAATTAATTAATTTTGTTTCTGATGATAGATACTACTCTCCCACGGGTAAGACTTTTGAGAAAGCAACATGGTCTACACCCCTTTCAAATTACCAAAACATAAATGGATTTAATTTACCAACTTATGGCGAAGCTATATGGAATTTTCCCGATGGAGATTTCTGCTATGCAAAGCTTAATATCAATGAAATAGAATATAATTGTAAAACTTTGAAATAAAAATAAAATGATATATAAAATAAGTCCACAAACAAATGTGGACTTATTTTTATATCTAATTAAACTTTTCCCCACAATTATCACAAAATTTCGCATCTGGGTCATTTAACTCGCCACAGTTACTACACATCTTAGTTTTCTCTAAGGCTGCCCCACAATTTTTACAAAATTTTGCGTCACTATCATTTACTTCATTACATTTAAAACATTTTACCAAAGTTTTATCATCATTGCCTTCAGAGGCTTCTTTTATTCCTTCACTGATTGATTTTGATATTTTACGTACTCCTTCACTAGTTCCATCTGCCATATAGTTAAATGTATCCTTGGTTACAGGAGCAATCTCTTCTGCTGTATATCTTGCAACTGAACCCATATAGCCCATTTTTAATAATCCCCCACCAATTCCCAGCAACGGTAATCCGATAAAACTACACCAAAAATATTTAGGTGGTTCGAATGAACCAAATGAGCTAAAAAAACTAATAAATCCTACTGCAGTAAATATAATACCTGTTATCAATACAACAGTACCTATAGTTCTAATTGTTTTTCTCTTTTGCTCATGATTTTTATTAATATTATTATTTTTTGAACTCATTTCCCTACCCCCTAATCATTTAAAAGTAAATACTTACTTTTTATATTATCATATTCTGACTTCATATGTAATATGAAATAAAGGAACGCTGAACCGGGTTCGGCGTTCCACAAAAAATAAAAAAACAAATTTGGCAGCG
>NZ_ARZA01000219.1 GCF_000387765.1 Caldisalinibacter kiritimatiensis | reverse complement strand
TATTTTTTTTACTAATTTTCTGTGGATAAGTTTAATTTTGTATTTTGCAACTATCTATAAAAATTTTTTATATTTCCAATTGATTTCAGTAACTTAATTATATCATTGCTCTTTATATAAAGCAAGAACTTTCTAAATCTTTTTTTTATTTTTTTTATAATGTACGTAGTAAAAATCCTTATTTAACAAATCAAATTCATACCACCTTATATTTAGACTTTAATATTTACTTTTTCTTTTTTAAATTAATATATCCTCTAACATCCTGTAAATATTCTTCACCAATTCTTTTTATTATTTCATTATTTACCGAGTCATACTTTTTATTATCTATAGTCGTTATAGGTAACACATTTACTGAAGTTCCTGTCATAAATAATCCATCGATTTCATCTAAATTATCCACATGCACATTTTTTTCTACTACATTTATACCTACATTCTTACATAAGGCAACTATACGTTTTCTTGTAACTCCCAATAATACATCTCCTGCTGGTGCTGTATAAACACTATTATCCTTTACAAAAAAGATATTTGACCTACTTCCCTCGGTAATATATCCTGCACTGTTTACTAGTATAGCTTCATATGCTTTTTCTGCTTTTATTTTTTCATTGACCTTTTCTCTAAAGGACGTATTTACAACTTTAGCATTAGGATTTTTCCTTTCACTATTAAATAAAATAGTATGTATTCCTCTATTATACATTTGTTTTGTAGGATAATGACTTTCAATAAAATATACTAAAATAATTTGATTCTTTTCAGTTAAATTACTACATAGTAACTTTATATTTAAATTTGGTGAATTATTCACCTTTATAAGTCTTGATATTTGATTTATTATTTCTTCATTTGATTTGAATATTTCATATCCTAAAAGCTCAGCTGATTTTCTCATTCTATATATGTGGTCTTCAAAGTATAGGGGTATACCATCAATTACCCTTATTACTTCATATATAGAGGGAAATCCAATTTGATTAAATATGTCCATATTATCCGTAGAATATACATCTCCATTTAAAATGTAATAATCTAAAATAGCTTCATTTTTCAATTTTTTTGCTCCTTTCATCAAACTCATTTTTCTTATGATGCTAATATTTAACTTACATATATAGTATATACAAACATCCCCCAATAATAAAAGGGTTTAAAAAAGCGAGCATAGCTCGCTCCGCTAGGGGAACCTAGTTCCCCTTCGGCGGATATTTAACATCCTGAGCACCCCTCTTAAAACGGCAGGGGACCCTGTCCCCTACAATCCCTATTTTTTATTCTCTTAGAAAATTTTCTGTACTACTTAGTTCAGTATTTATCCATGTTCCAGCAATTCAATGAGTTATACTTTCCTATAGAATAAAAAAGCTTCATTATATATTCAGGAGCTTATAATACCTTTATTTTAAACTTTTATTTTTATAATACCCAGCCACTATCATCAATGAATCGAAAAAAATTGCTAATTGAGCTACATTTCTTAAAGAATTATGTAATAAGAAACTTATACCCCCTAAAGTAATAATTATAATCATTGAAAAATATTTTAAAGCTATCCTTCTTTTTTTACTTATGATAGGCTTATTTGGATGGTCAACTGGTGCATATATGTATGATATAATTAATGAAATTAAAATCAATAAAACACTTACTTGAAAGTTAAAACTAAATTTTGTTCCTATAAAAATTATAATAATAAAAAGTATGAAAGTAGTCCTAAAACATTTCCAATAAGTATCTTCATGATATCCTCCTGTTATCCCTCTTAATAGTCCAAAGAATATTACTGACACAAAATATTGCTTTACTACTCCAAATACCGTAAATACTGATAAATATATTAGAAATTTAGAAAGCTCATTTAAAAGACATTCCATTCCAAATCTTATTTTTTTCATTTGCAGTTCTGTTAGATTTGAATCATTTTGTTTGATAGCATCAGCTATATTCTGTGCTAGCTTCCTCATACTCTAAACTCCTGACTTTAAATTTAATTAAGAATTCGGTTTCATTCTCATTACTAGATACAGTAATCTCTCCACTATTCTTAGAAACTAGCTTTTTTACTATATATAGTCCAAATCCATGATCTTCTTTATTGCTTTTTTTAGTTGAAAATCCATCCTGAAAAATCTTAGATAAAAGCTCTTTAGGTATCTTTTCTCCATTATTAGCAATAGATAAGTAAAATTCTTGATTTTCAATATATGTACTTATAGAAACTACTCTGTCATCAGGCTTGTGAATTAATACTTCAAAGGCATTATCTATAATATTACTTATTATACTAATCAGGTCATTATCACTTATCGATATACATGTTAAGGGTTGTTCGAAGTCCACTTCAAAATTAATATTATTTTCAAAGGCATAATTGCTTTTTACGGCTAATAATCCATCGATATAATCATTCCCTGTACTATAAAAGTGATAGGAACCCTTTAAATTTACAGATAATTTTTCTAAATATTTTTTTATTCTTTCCACTGTATTAGGTTTGTTTATCATGCACATAGCATAAATTGTATTAATATGATTAGCAAAATCATGTTTTTCTCTTCTTATAATGTTTACTATAGTTTCAAGATTGTTTACATATTCTTTTTGCAAATTAAACTTTTTTTCAATCTTTATTAGCTTAATTCTCTCTATTTGGTCTAAGATTCCTAATGCTAAGTATATAATAAATAAAATAAATAATAAAATTTCATATAAAAATATATCTGTTTTACTATTCACTATATAATTCAAACTAAATATAAATGTCCCCATAAAAAATGCACCTAATAATGAATGATAAACAGCTGTAGTTCTATAATGAGTTGAAAACCTTTTTATTAAAGGAGACTGTCTCTTTTTATATATTAATACAGCTATTGATAGTTCTAGTACTTTAGATATTGAAGCTAAACTTAATCTCACTGTTGGAATATCCATTATCTTATTAACACTAAGATTTAAGAATAAAGTTGCCACTAAAACAACTATTAATTCAATAATAAGTATGTAAATAGACGATATTATTACAGAAATAAGAGAAACAAATAATGGAGAATTAGTAATAAAAGATAATATCAATATACTAAACACTACAATAACAATAGTATGATATCCCGTAGGCATACTGGATGCTATCCAAAATGTAAATATAGCATAGCACAATATAAACAAAGTAATTCTAAGTTTGTTTTTGTTTATAAAATCCTTTCTATTAGTTAAAAGTAAATATATAATTAATATGTTCATTGATTCTAATATAGAAAATAAAACCTCAGTTATTAAGTTATAGTCAATCATTCCTGCCACCCCTTTTCTCAAATAAGGGACAATAAATCCCTTATTTGAGTAATTCTTTTGGACATTTTACTTGGTTAAAAAACCACATTGTAGTAGATGACGCTGCAGTATTAGCTACAACTATAGAGATTATCCCTAGGAAATGTAATACGTTTTTTCTAATTATTTTTTTCAACATTTTCCCCTCAACCCCTTTCTTTTAAACTACTTTTGATATTTACTTTTAACACTTGTATGTCAAAAGTAAACTTTGGTTAACATATTTTACAATTATCCCCATGAATAATTTTATCATTTTTTCTTCTTTATGTATATGTAACATTTCATATTTCTAACCTTCTTCTCCAGCCTTTTTTAGAACCTTTAAAATATTAACCTCATAGCTTTCTCTTACTTTTTTAAGTAGTTTAATACCTCTGTCACAATACTCTGCCACGGATAATACTAAATAGTGTTCGAAAATTTCTGACATTTTATCGTTGCGTTTCATAATTAATCTTAATTCTGCCTTAATTCTGTAAACAATTCCTAACTCATAAGGGCTTTTTAACTTTCTGGCATATTTATCTGCTCTTTTTAAAGATTTCAATGCATCTGAATAAAATCCTTCTTTACACAATAATAACGCCATATATCCTTCACCTATACAACGCCCCCAACTAAGTCCAAACTTTTCATATACTTTTAGAGCCTTTTTAAAATACATTTTAGCTCTATAGTAATCCCCCATTTCAAAAGCTCCTTGACCAGCATTGATATTAAATATACCTGTTCCCTTTAAAACTTCATTATCTTCACATATTTTAATAGCTTTATCATAATACTCTAAGGCATTTGAAAATTCAATATTTAATCGTTTGATTTCTCCTATATAGTTATATGAAGCAGCAATATTTAATGAATATTTGTTATATAATAAGTCTAATTTACTTAATACATCTATAGAATCTTTAAATAAGCTTAATGCTTCATCATATTCTCCTGTCATCATCTTATTTAAACCCTTTAGCCTTAATAATATGCCTTTTTCATCCTCATATCCATAGTCATTAGCTACTTTAAGACCTAACTTTACGTGCTTGTCCATCAATTCAATGTCATGTACTTGTATACTGTAATAAATTATCTGTTTATGTCCTTTTAAAATATATTTATACTCATTAATTTTTTTAGCATATTTTATAACATTTTCTATAAACTTAATTCCTTCTTCATATTCACCTTGTCTAATTAAGTATCTACCTTTCATATATAAATAAGCTATCTCGAATCTAGCTACTTTATCAAATCTATATTCCTCATTTTTTATCTGTTTTAACATTAATTCAATATTATTTAAATATTTCTTTGCCTTATCGTTGTCTATATACAATTCTGTTGTTTTTTTATAATTGCTATTTAATACAGGAAATAATTCGTGAGCAAAATCTAAATATACATTTGTATTTTCAATAGTATATTGTAATTCTTTTAATCTATTTCCTGCTTTTGAAAAATGATATATTAGTTTAGAATATAACGACACATCTCTTTTGCTACCTTCTAATCCTTTTTCCAGTATTGTAGCTATCTTATTATGAAAAACAACTCTTTTAGCAATGGGCTGTTGTAAATAAACAAACTCTCTCAACTTTTGATGTGTAAATCTATAAGCTATTTGAGAATTATTAATTTCTTCTTTTATTATAAACTTATTTTTTAGTTCTTCTATTTGATTTATTATTTCAATTTCTCTTTTTCCAGTAGCCTCTATTAAAATTTTAAGATTAGCTTCGTCAAAAAATAAAGATATTATATGCAAAAGATTCTTTCCTTCCTGACTTATGTCAGCAAATCTACTTTTTAGTATATCCTGCATTTTCAATGTCATAAAATCTACATTGCCTTTTTCCTTAATACTATTCAGAAATTCTACTAGAAAGAATGTATTGCCTTCTGTTTCTTTGTAAACCTTTTCTTTTAATCTTATATCTAATTTTTTATTTGGTAAGGCATTATCTATAAAATCCATAACCTCTGTTTTATTAAACCTATTGAGTGTTATTTTGAGTAACTTATTATCCTTTAAAGCTGACGAAATAAATGTATTTATTTTTTGATTATTTATATTTCGACAAGTTCCTATAAAAATAATGTTTTTGCTCTTTTCTTGCAATACAACTCGTCTTAATAATGATAGACTCATATCATCAATCCATTGTAAATCATCGAAACTTAAGATTATCTTTTTGTTTTTACTAATTGTTTTTAATAATTCTATCATAGTATCTTCTACAATTTGATACTTTAGTGTATCTATATTTTCTATTGGGTTAATCTCTATTTCTTCTCTCTCTGAAATAAAACCTGGAAATATACAACAAATTATTTTTTTCCAAGAATATGGTATGGTTACATTTTCGTTTTTGATAATATTCCTCAATTTTGAAACTATACTATGCCACGGCTTTAATATATATTCTCTTTCTGCTTGATAACAAGCTGTCTGTAATATATACACATTTTCTCTATTAACTGTATCTAAAAACTTATCACTTAATTTTGTCTTACCAATCCCTGCTTCTCCGTATATTATTACAGATTTGAAGTCTATATCATTAATAAAATTATTATAGTTTTCCTCAAGCAAATACAATTCTTTATGCCTTCCATAAAAAAAATCTTCATTATCTAATTTATAACTATTATTTCGAGTATATAATATATCATTATAAAGCTTTCTCGTCTTTAACTCTGGACTAACTCCTAATTCCCTTTGAAGAACTTCTGTTAATTTATTATAAATTAATATAGACTTATTCAATAATCCCTTATTTTTATAGACCTGCATTAACGCTCTATACGCTTCTTCATTAAATTCATCTAAATTAATTAATAACTTAGCACATTTTTCTACATCATCAAATTTTTTATTTTGTAAACTTTGTTTCATATTATTATGTATCTTTTTAATATATAAACTTTTATAGTACTCTTTTTTATTTAACATCCATTCTTCAAATTTGGGTGCTTTATCAATCGTAAATCCCTGTAGAAATTCTCCTAACTCATTATAATTATCATTAATAAAATCTAAATTTATTTCTAAAGATATATCAGGATTAAGCTTAACTATTCTTCGCTTTGGTGAAATAATTATATTTGTATCTAAGGTTTTTCTTATTTGATACATTGCATTCCTTAAATTCTTCCTACCTGCTGTTTCTGTTGTATTACCCCACAATAACTCAACTAATTCTTCTCTAGTAGCCTGTTTTTCAATTATTAAATAATAGAATAAAGCTTCTGCTTTTTTAAAAGGAAATAAAATTTTTTTATTATTTTTTATAACTTCAGGAGTACCCAACATTTTAATTTGAATATAATCCATAATATCACTCACTATCTTTATTCTAATTACCATATTCTACATATATTCGATTTTCCCTTCTAATTTTTGTATTTTATTTATTTTAAAAATTAAAGCCACCTTTTGATATTTATTTTATCAAAAGGTGGTTTCGTTTTCCCATTATATTACACTATATCTTAATAAATACCTGTTACTAGATAGAATAGTGAAATAAAGAATGAAGCCGCTATAGGTAATACAATTGTATTGAAAGCTATATCTTTATAACTTTCTTTATGAGTAAGCTGACAAACTGCTAGTAATGTAATTACTGCTCCACAGTGTGGTAATGAGTCTAAACCACCCGCTGCAACTAACATAATTCTGTGTAGCGCTTCTGGTGCTAGTCCCATTGACAAAAATTCTTTTGATAAAACATCTAAAGCTATAGCTGTACCACCTGAAGAAGAACCAACGATACCTGCAAGTAGTGTAGTTGAGATTCCTACTTTAAATACTGAAGGAATTCCTAAAGAAACTATTCCCATTTTTACTGTTGTAAATGCTGCTAATGATTTGATTACTCCACCGTATCCAACCTCTGATGCTGTGTTGAATATAGGAAGAAGTGCTCCTACTGCACCATCGAATACTGTTTTATTACTATTAGGTATGAACTTTCTCATAGTTATAAGTATGAAAACTACTGCAATACCAAGACCTAATATAACTGGCCATGTACCATTTACTGCTCCACCAGCTGCTTCATATTTTTCTACAACTGATGGCATTTTGAAATACCATTTTGTAAGTACAGTATTTATTACAAACACGATTAATATTGGAGTAATAGCTAAACCAAAACTTGGAATATTATCATCTAACTCATGTAAGTTTTCATTTGGATGGTCTCCGTATCCTTCACCATTTTCCATTAACTTCTTAGCTCTATAGTTAAGATAGTAATTACCTCCGAAGAACATAATCGCTGCAGCAAGTATACCTAAAACTGGTGCTGCATAAATATCTGTTCCAAAATAAACAGTAGGCATTGTATTTAGATATTGTGGTGACCCTGGAAGGGCTGTCATTGTGAATGTAAATGCACCTAATGCAATAGCACCTGGTAATAATCTCTTAGGTACATTTGCTCTTCTAAACAATGTAGCTCCAATTGGATACATTGCAAAAACAACAACGAATAAAGAAACTCCACCATAAGTTAATAATGCTGTTGCAACTACAACTGCTGTTATAGCTCTTTTTTCACCAAATTTTTCAGCAATAAAATCAGCTATAGCAGTAGCAGCTCCTGTTACCCCCATAAGCTTACCGAATATCGCTCCAGCTAAGAAAACAGGGAAATATTTAGAAATATAACTTGTCGCTGCTGGCATAAATACCTCAGATAATGCATGAAGTGGTGGCAATTCTCCTGATACTAAAACTGCAATCATTGCCAAAATTGGTGCTAATACAAGTACTGTTACGCCTCTATAGGCAAAATACATAAGTCCTGCTAAAGTTAAAATAATAGCAATAACTCCTAACATTACTTTACCTCCTCTAGTTTTTGTTTGATTTATTTTATATCTCTAAAACATTTAGTTTTAGAGTTTTTGATGCATATCTTACTTTTTTATTGTTGAGGGACTTATAGTCCCTCAACAATTAATTAAGCTATTTCTAAGTTCATAGACTCGTCTGTAAAAATACTTGAATCCATTTCTTTTAAGTCTCCAGATATAATAGGTTCGAATCCCATTTGGGCTAATATATCCTTTTGTAGGTCTACTCCTGGAGCTATTTCCTTAAGAACTAGTCCTACTTCTGATAATTCAAATACAGCTCTTTCAGTGATGTATAGAATAGGTGTATTTGTTTCTACTGCATATTCTCCACTGAAAGTAACTTGCTCTACTTCCTCTACAAATTTCTTAACCTTACCTTCATTTAATATTTCTAATTTACCATCTTTAGCTTCTACTTTTAATCCTCCAGCTGTAAATGTACCACAGTAAACAACTTTTTTAGCGTTTTGTGTAATATTAATAAATCCACCACATCCAGCTATCTTTGGACCGAATTTTGATACGTTAATATTACCTTTCTTATCACATTGAGCTAATCCTAAGAATGCTAAATCTAATCCTCCACCATCATAGAAGTCAAACTGATATGGTTGGTCTAATATTGCTTCTGGATTTGATGAAGCTCCGAAGCTTAATCCTCCAGCTGGAACTCCTCCTACAGGACCAGACTCAACTGTTAATACCATTTTATCTCCTTGTCCTTCTTCATTAGCAACCATAGCTATTACTTCTGGTACTCCTATACCAAGGTTAACTACTGCACCTGACTTTAATTCCATAGCTGCTCTTCTAGCAATAATCTTTCTAGGGTTAAGTGGGTATTTTTCTATTGAATCAACAGGTACTAATGTATTTCCTGAAAAAGCTGAATTATAGTAATGTTCATATGTTTGCATATGATTTTCCTCTTCTTCAGCTACTACTACAGCATCTACATATATTCCTGGTATTTTAACTAATTTAGGATCTAATGAACCTGCTTTTACTATTTTCTTAACTTGTACGATTACTTTACCTCCAGAATTTTTACATGCCGCTGCTATAGAAAGAGCTTCTAATGATACAGCTTCCTCTTCCATAGTAATATTTCCATTTTCATCTGCATATGTTCCTCTTAATAAAGCTACATCTATTGGGAATGTTTTATAAAATAAGTACTCTTCATCGTCAATTTCCATAACTCTTACTATATCTTCCTTTGTTATATCATTAATTTTTCCACCCTCAAGTCTAGGGTCAACAAAAGTTTTTAATCCTACATGAGTCAATGTTCCTGGTTTTCCTGCTGCTATGTCTCTAAACATATGAGAAATTACACCCTGTGGAAGGTTATAAGCTTCTATTTTATTATCTAATGCTAGTTTTTGTAGTTTAGGTACTAATCCCCAGTGTCCACCTATTACTCTTTTCACTAGTCCTTCATGTCCAAAGCGATTTAATCCTCTATCTCTTCCATCTCCTTGTCCCGCTGCATAAACTAATGTTAAATCCTTTGGACTTTTTTCCTCTAGAAAGCGTTTTTCTAAAGCCAATTCAACTTCTTCAGGAACTCCAATCCCAACGAAACCTCCTGTGGCAACTGTTGAATTATCTTGTATCATTTTTACTGCTTCTTCTGCTTTAAGTACTTTAACTCTCATTTTTTTACCTCCCTTTTAATTTTTTAATTACATTATATATATGTAGCAATTACCATGCCAAATTTTCATTTAAAGTTTAAGTTTGTTAATTTTTTTTCAAAGTTCCCATAGCTACTGTAATTCAAAGTTGTCTTAAAAATCTGAATTTACAGCTATTGTTTATAAAAAAATCGACAGCATGTAAAAACATTTTACATGTTGTCGGTTTTCTAACTATACTCAAGCTATTATGTTATTTTACAGCGATGTAAATTAAATTTACATGTATATTTTTTATTCATCTTCTAAATTGTATTGCTTTATCTTATTATATAGCCCTGCTCTACTTATACCTAATATCTTAGATGCTTTATTCTTATTACCTCCACATTCTTTTAAGCACTCTGATATTACTTCTTTTTCTACCTCTTCAATAATTTCTTTTAAGTATCTACTCTTTAATTTATATTTCTTTAACTTGTTACTGGTAAGCCTTGTTGGTAAATGCTCTGGTTTTATTACTAAATCAGAATCAAGTAAATTTATAGCTCTTTCAATTACATTTTCAAGCTCCCTAATATTGCCAGGCCAATCATAAGTCATAAGATAATCAATAGCTTCTTTTGAAATCCCCTCTACATACATTCCTAGTCTTTTGGCTATTTTTTTCCTTAATGCCTTAGCTAAATCTGGTATATCCTCTTTTCTTTCCCTTAAAGAAGGTATTGTTAGTTTTATAACATTAAGTCTATAATAAAGGTCTTCTCTAAATTCTCCGTTCTTAACGCTTTCCTCAAGCCTTTTATTTGTTGATGCAATAATTCTTACATTTACTTTTCTAACTACGTTACCTCCTACCCTCTCAACTTCTCTTTCTTGTAGAACCCTTAAAAGCTTCGCTTGCATGTGTAAAGGCATATCACCTATTTCGTCTAACAGTATAGTACCTCCATCGGCCAATTCAAACTTACCTTTTTTACCGCCTTTTTTCGCTCCTGTAAATGCTCCTTCTTCATAACCAAACAATTCTGATTCTAGTAAATCAGCCGGTATTGCTGCACAATTAATCTTTACAAAAGGACCTGAGCATCTTTTGCTTGCATTATGAATCGCATGTGCAAATAGCTCTTTACCTGTCCCACTTTCACCATATATCAAAATATTAGAATCAGTTAACGCTGCCTTCTTAGCCACTTCTTTTATTTGTCTAATTTTAGAAGAGTTACCAACAATACTATCAAAGGAATATTTTGCTTGCCTTTCTTTATTTAATTCACTTTTATAATACTGAATTTCTTTTTCTAAGTTAGTAATTTTTCTACTTAAGGAGTAAAAATCTGAAATGTCTTTAAACATTACTTTACCAACCGAACCAACAACTTTACCATTTTTCTTTATAGGTATTCTCATAGGTATCATTTTATTGCCCTTTATCTCTTGTACCCCACCTATCTCTTTTACTCCGGTTTTAGCCACAATATGCATTCTTGTATTCTCTATAACTTCTGTAACATGCTTACCTTCTGGTTTTTTTTCATTTAAAAATTCCTTATATGCATCACTCATCATCGTAATGTAGCCTTTTTCATCAACTACCACAATCCACTCATCAAATGCATTTATAATTGTATCTAAAATGTCAATATAATCTTTGTCTTCATGTAATTCTCGCTTTAATTTATTATACTCTGTTATGTCATAAAATACTGCAAAAGCTCCTTCAACCTTATCAGCTACTTTAACAGGGACTCTGTTTACTATAAACTCTTTTCCATTCACAGTTATCTTCTCATGTAACTCCTTTTTTCCAGTTTCTATAACCCTTAATAATCTACTCTTGTCTACAACATCTCTAATGCATTGTCCCATACACTCTTCGTTTATTTCTAGTAGCTTTTTAGCTTTATTGTTCATAACTATTATTCGGCCTTTTTTATCAATACCTATGAGTGCTTCATTAATATTGTTTATAAGTGTTTTAAAACTTTTTTGTATTAAATTCATATTACTCCCTCACTATCCATTAATAATGTACTAAAAGTTTATACAAATGATTAGTTTGATAATTTGTTAACAACTTCTATGGTTAATTATAACATCCGTTAATATGTAATTACAAGAACGTAAAAATGTACTCTTCATTAAAAAATATTGTATCATTTTTTCGAATTTTGTCACAAGTTTTATACAATATTTTTGTCTACAATAAAACTTTTTAGATAACAAAAAAGTAGGAGAGTACTGAATCTCCCCTACTTCAAATATTACAGAATAATATTTTAGCTTAACCTAAATGTTGTGTTGTATATGTATTACTTCATTATTTAGGAGGCATTACTGTAGCAACACCTTTTAAAACTACATCTCCATTTTGGTTTGTGCAAACTGTATTTAATTTAATTCTGTTCTTTTCTTCATTCTTTTCAATTACTTCAACTTCTGCTTTAATTGTATCTCCAAATCTTACTGGAGCTGTAAACTTAAGCTCTTGACCTAAATAAATTGTTCCTGGTCCAGGTAATTTCATTCCTAACACTGCTGAAATTAATCCTGCTGTTAGCATACCATGTGCAATTCTACCTTTAAACATAGTTTTTTCAGAAACCTCTTGGTTAATGTGTGCTGGATTTAAATCTCCAGTAATACCTGCATATAAGTAAACATCTGTTTCTGTTATTGTTTTTTGAAATGATGCTTTATCACCTACATTTAATTCTTTAATAGTTAATCCTTTCATTATATATACCCCCTATTTTTATTTTTGAGTTTGATAAGTTTTTAACTTAACAAACTTATTGTAAAATAAAGAGCTTTACTGAGTCTGCCGCCACTTCCTTTAGGTCGCCAGCTCAGTAAATAAACTCTTTCTTTTATTGACTATATCTAATTTTATCTCTCTACAACAACAGCTGTACCTTGCCCTCCACCTATACAAAGTGTGGCAAGACCAGTTTTGCTATCTCTTTTTAGCATTTCGTATATTAATGTAACTAAAATTCTTGCTCCTGAAGCCCCTATAGGATGACCAAGAGCTATAGCACCACCATTTACATTTACTTTTTCTGTATCTAATCCTAAATCCCTTACAACTGCTAATGACTGAGCTGCAAAGGCTTCATTTGCTTCAATTAAATCTAAATCTTCTACTTTCATATCTACTTTTTGTAATGCTTTTTTAGTAGAAGGTACAGGTCCATATCCCATTATACTTGGGTCTAATGCTGCTGACGCATATGATTTAATAGTTACTAATGGTTTAACTCCTAATTCTTCTGCTTTTTCTTTTGACATTAACACTAAAATAGCTGAACCATCATTTATACCTGAAGCATTACCTGCTGTTACTGTACCATCTTTTTTAAATGCTGGTCTAAGCTTAGCAAGTTTCTCCATAGTTGTTCCGAATCTTGGATGCTCATCAGTATCTACAACAATTGGTTCTCCTTTTCTTTGTGGTACTTCAACTGGTACTATTTCATCTTTAAATCTACCCTCTTTAATAGCTTTTTCAGCTCTTTGCTGACTCACAAGTGCAAACTTATCTTGGTCTTCTCTTGATATATTCCACTGTTCTGCTATGTTTTCTGCAGTTATACCCATGTGATAGTCATTAAATACATCCCATAATCCGTCTTTTATCATTGAATCAACTAATTTACCGTCACCCATTCTCTGCCCCCATCTTGCTTTATCTAAAAGATATGGAGCATTACTCATACTTTCTGTTCCACCAGCTAAAACTACATCTGCATCTCCTAACATTATTGCTTGAGCTGCCAAGATAACTGACTTAAGACCAGAACCACATACTTTATTGATAGTCATTGCTGGAGTAGTCTCTGGTAAACCTGCTCCTAAAGCTATTTGTCTTGCTGGATTTTGTCCTTGTCCTGCTGATAATACATTACCTATTATCACTTCATCTACGTCTTCTTCCTTTATATTAGCTCTTTTGATAGCTTCCTTAGCTGCAACTACACCTAAGTCTACTGCTGACATCTTGGCTAAACTCCCACCAAATGTTCCTATAGGAGTTCTTGCTGCCCCTACTATAACCACTTCTCTCATTTTTATTAACCCCCTCTTAATTTTTTACTTATCATAAGTATATTGCTAAAAATGTAATAAGTCTAGTTTTATATATCACATATATCATACAGATTAAAAGAAATATTATTTTCTGTATAGTAAAAGGTTTTCATTTGATTTAAATGCAATAAATATACCAATTTATATTTTATCCTATATAATTTAATTAGTTTAATATAGCTATATAGCTTTAATATGTCAATATATCAATATTAAAAGAGAGTTGAGAAATTTTATAATGTTTTCTCAACTCTTTTTTATAAACATCTCATCTTTAAAGAAACTTAATTGTTTTGTTCAATTTATTTACATATTATTATATATTTTGCTCTTTTCATGTATATATAAAGGATTATATTGTGTCCAATACTTTTACATGTATTATTTTTTTACACTTTTATTATAACTTAGCCTCTTTAAGTATTTCTTTTTCCATTTCTACTACTTTATCTTCTAATTCCTTTACTTCCTTATTAACCTTCTCAACAAACTCTTCGTCTTTTATTGAGCCTAAATTGATTTTTACATTATAAAGTGCTGATAATACTGCTGTTCTTGCTAACATTGCACTAACAGCTCCATCTGTGACAGCATTTTTATTGCCCTTTTTAATTATTTCTAATATATTAGGCATCATTTCAAATGCTTCTTTGGCCACATCTAAAGGAACTAAAGCGGCTTCTTTAAATGCTTCCTGAATTTCTACTTTTCTTATTTTCTTTTCTTCTTCAGTGTCTTTAGGTAATTTAAATGCTCTCATTACTCTATCGAATGCATCTGCATCTTTATCTATATTATGCATAAATTTATCTCTCAATTGAGAAAAGGATTTAGTCAATTCTTTCATCTCATCTTCTACATTTTCATATTTTTTCTTTCCTATGGTTAAGTTAGCTACCATTTCAGATAATGCTGCAGATATTGAAGCACTTAATGCTGCAACACTTCCTCCCCCTGGTACAGGAGAGCTAGATGCTGTTTTATTTAAAAACTCTTTTATACTCATATCAGATAACATATTATCACCTCTCTTATGTTATTCTTTTTATTTTAATTACGTTTTTTCTCATAAACTAATCTACCGTTTTTTACTACCTTTTCTACAGTATTTACCCCTATATGATATGGGATATATTTATATGATGGATATTCTAATATCACTAAATCTCCTTTTTTACTCACATCTATACTACCTATTTCATCTGCTCTATCAATAGCAGCTGCCCCATTAATAGTAAAGGCTGTAACTGCTTCCTCTGGTGTCATTTCCATATAAAGAGTTGCTAATGCAAATATTAAAGGTATAGACTCTGTGAAACAACTACCAGGATTTAAATCGGTAGCTAATGCTACTGCACAGTTGTTGTCAATCATATATCTTGCTCGTGCATAAGACTCCTTCAAGCTAAATGCCGTGCCTGGTAGAAGTGTAGCAACCACTCCTGTTTCAGCCATCTTCTTTACTCCATTATCAGAAACTCTAAGTAAGTGGTCTGCTGATATAGCTCCAAGTTCACAAGCAAGTTCTGCGCCACCTAATTGTACTATTTCATCTGCATGAATTTTTAATTTTAATCCTAATTTTTTAGCTTCCGATAGAAGTCTTCTTGATTGTTCAATGGAAAATACATTTTTTTCGCAAAAGATATCACAAAACTCTGCAAGTTCATTTTCAGCTACTTCAGGCATTACTTCGTTTATCATATAATCAATAAATTCATCTTCTTTGCCTTTGTATTCCTTAGGTATTGCATGGGCTCCAAGAAAGGTCTTTACTATATCAACGTGATGAATTTTATCTAGTTCATTCATTACCTCTAATTGCTTAATTTCTGTTTCAAAATCTAGACCGTATCCACTTTTTCCTTCAACCGTAGTTACTCCAAAGGAAAGCATAGAATCTAGTCTTTTTTTACCCTCTCTTAATAATTCATTTTTAGTTGCTTTTCTAGTTGCTTCTACTGTATTTACTATACCTCCACCACGCTTCATTATTTCCATATAGCTATCTCCACGAAGTCTCCATGAAAACTCTTCTGCTCTATAACCCCCAAAAACAAAATGGGTATGGGAATCAACAAAGCCAGGTAAAACTGCTTTATCAGTAGCATCTATAACTTTATATTCACTTTCCTCAATCTTAGAAAGAATATCTTCTGTTTTGCCAACTTCTTTTATTATTCCATCTTCAATTACAACTGCTCCATCGTATATAATATTAAGCTCAGACATTTCTTTACCCTGCTTAGCTTTAAATCCACTACAAGTAACCAATTCTGATGCATTTTTTATTATTAAATTCCCCTTCACCTTATCACCCCTTACGCTTTCAATCACTCCATAAGTCTACTCTCAAGTATTTGGTCCATTGAGAAATCTTCTACTCCTAAATAATACACTGCTGTATCAATTAATGCTTCCATAGGTACAAGCCCAATTATCTCACTTCCTACTACGTTTACCCCATATCTTCTTGCTTCTATCTTTATTAATTCAAATGACCTATAAAGAGCTGTCTTGGTATAATCTGTCATATTCATAGAAACTTGTACTATTCCTCTATCCTTTAATTCCACTCCAATAGCTTTACAAAATCTTAATCCACCACTGGAATGTCTTACTCTTCTAGCAATTTGATTAGCTATATCTAAGTTATCTGTATCAAGATTTACATTAAAGGCTACTAGTGGCATACGTGCACCCACTGCAGTTACCCCCGCTGTAGGATGAATTTCTGCTGGACCGAAATCAGGCTTCCATTCAGGTTCTTTAATTTTTTCAGCCATTCCTTCAAATTGTCCTTTTCTTATTTTTGATAGATTTTGTCTTTGTGGTGTTATCGCTGACTTTTCATATAGAAATATTGGTAATTTATATTTTTCTGAAGCCTCTTTAGCAACTTCCTTTGATAATTCAATAGCCTCTGTCATGCTTATGTTTTTAATTGGGATAAAAGGAACTACATCTATTGCTCCCATTCTAGGATGCTGTCCTTCATGTTTTGTCATATCTATAACATCTATTGCTACTCCCATAGACTCTATTACTGCTTTTTTTACAGCTTCAGGCTCTCCAACAACAGTTACCACAACTCTATTATGGTCTTCATCCCTTTTATAGTCTAAAAGCTTTACTCCCTCTTTCCCTCTATAAGGGGCTACTATTTTGTCTATCTTTTCTAAGTTTCTACCTTCACTATAATTTGGTACACACTGAACTAACTTCTTTTCATTTGCCATTCTATCTCATCCTTTCTTTTAGTTCTTGGTTCTTAGTTCTTAGCTCTTAGCTTACAACTTGCTATGAACTAAAGACTGTATACTAAGAGCTGTATCCTAGCTTTCCGTTCTTGAGGAACGCCCACGTTCCTCAAGTTATTGTTTTAGTCGATGGACGAGAGCGTCCATCGACAACATAAAGTTAAATTTCTTTATACGCTTTCTCCACTAATTCCTTAACCATGTCATGGTTTGCAATATATGGTAAAGTAATATGGTCAGTCCCCGCATTCATTTTGTTATACTCAATACCAGTCTCTAAAGAATTTTCATTTCTAGCCCATGCACGTCTTGCTACACCACCCATAACATCCCATGGAATAGCTGTTTTAATAATATTATCAACTCTTTCACTACCATCTAATACTAATCCAAATCCTCCGTTTATAGCTTTACCTATGCCAACGCCACCACCATTATGCAATGCAACCATACTCATACCTCTAGAAATATTACCTGCAAAACAATGAGTTGCCATATCTGCCATCACATTACTTCCATCTTTTATATTAGAAGTCTCTCTAAATGGTGAGTCAGTACCTCCAGTATCATGATGATCTCTACCTATCATTACTGGACCTATTTCTCCATTTCTAACCATTTCATTAAACTTAAGAGCTATATTCATTCTTCCTAAAGCATCTTGATATAATATTCTTGCTTGGGTTCCCACTACTAAATTGTTCTTTTCTGCATCTCTTATCCATACATAATTATCTCTGTCTTGTCCCCTTCTATCTGGGTCTATACATTCCATTGCAGCTTTATCTGTTTTTATCAAGTCTTCATGCTTACCACTTAAACACACCCATCTAAATGGTCCATAACCATAGTCAAATAACATCGGCCCCATTATATCTTCAACATATGATGGGAATATAAATCCTTCGCTTTCATCTTTACCATTTTTAGATATTTCTTTAACCCCTGCATCATATACAGCCTTCATGAAGCTATTACCATAGTCAAAAAAGTAAGTTCCTCTATTAGCAAGAATCTTTATAAGCTCAAAATGTTTTCTAAGAGATTCATTAACTAATTTTTTAAACTTAGCCTTATCCCTATTAAGTAGCTCAGTTCTCTCTTCAAACGTAAGTCCTTGAGGACAATATCCTCCATCATAAGGTACATGACAAGAAGTTTGGTCTGATAATAAATCAATGTGTATATTATTCTTAACTGCATATTCTAATAAATCCACAACATTACCATAATAAGCTATAGCTATTGATTCATTTCTCTCCTTATATTCTTTAGCCATTTTAAATACTTCTTCTAGATTATCAGAAACTTTACTTATCCAACCCTGTTCAAGTCTAGTTTGTATCCTTGAATAATCAACCTCTGCAATTATTCCAACACCATTAGCTATTTCAATTGCTTTACCTTGAGCACCACTCATTCCTCCAAGACCAGAGCTAACAAATAATCTTTCCCTTAAATCTCCGTCTTCTGATATACCTAGTTTTAATCTTCCTGCATTTAATATAGTGTTATAGGTTCCATGGACTATTCCCTGTGGCCCAATATACATCCATCCTCCAGCAGTCATCTGTCCATAGTTTGCTACTCCCATTGCTTGGGCTTTTATCCATTGCTCTTGATTGTCAAACATTCCTACCATTAAAGCATTAGTAATTATTACTCTAGGACTTTCAGGTCTTGATTTAAAAAGACCAACGGGATGTCCTGAAGCAACAACCAATGTCTGTTCATCAGTTAATACTTCTAAATATTTTTTTATTAATCTATACTGCATCCAATTTTGACAAACCTGTCCTGTTTCTCCGTATGTAACAAGCTCATAGGGATATAATGCAACATCAAAGTCTAAATTGTTATCAATCATTACTTGTATTGCCTTTCCTTCAATACAATTACCCTTATATTCATGGATAGGTTTTCCTTTTATTCGTCCTTCAGGTCTAAATCTGTATCCGTATATTCTCCCCCTAGTCATAAGTTCTTCTAAAAATTCTGGAGCTAATTCTTCATGTAGCTCTTCCGGTACATAACGCAATGCGTTCTTAAGTGCTATCTCTGTTTCCTTTTTCGTTAGTGTAAATTCCCTCTTTGGAGCTCTTCTTATGCCCTCTTCAAATTTAGGCATTGGTGGTAATTCTGGGTCTAGTTTTATTGTCATAGCATTAGAAATATCCAAGTTACTAATCATGTCCCACTCCCCTTTATTGTTTTTTATTATTATATAACTCTACCGTCATAAAAACGTCAAAAGAGAAATTTATAAACAAAAACATGCTTGTAAACATAGAAACTAATTTTTATTTTTTTGACTTATGGTTGATTTTTTTATGTCTAAATTGTTCTTATATAGTGTA
>NZ_ARZA01000218.1 GCF_000387765.1 Caldisalinibacter kiritimatiensis | reverse complement strand
TATATATGTTAAATATATGTTATGAGGATTAAATTGATATTAAAAATATCAATTTAACTCATAGAAAGGGGATGAAGCGTATGAAAATTATTGTTACAGGAAAAAACATCAATGTTACAGATGCACTAAGGGATATGATAGACAAAAAGCTAAGTAAGCTGGATAAGTACTTCTCGAAGGAAGTGGAAGCTAAAGTAATTTTAATTGTAGAAAAAACACGTCAAATTATTGAAATTACTATCCCGTTTGATGGTGCTATATTAAGAGCTGAAGAAAAATCAAACGATATGTATCATTCGATAGATGAGGCTATAGAAGTATTAGAAAGACAAATAAGAAAGCATAAAACAAAGTTACAAAGAAGAAATCACTTAGGGGAAACTATTAGATTTGAAAATATAGCTCCATTAGAGAATGGAGAAAAAGAAGATGAGCATAAGATTGTTAAGACAAAGAGATTTGCTATAAAGCCAATGGATGCTGAGGAAGCTGTTTTACAGATGGAACTTTTAGGACATAATTTCTTTGTTTTTAGAGATGCTGATACTGATGAAGTAAATGTTGTATATAAGAGAAAGGATGGAAATTACGGGTTAATTGAACCTGAATTTTAAAATAGATACTTATTAAGAGTGGAGATTTTCTCCACTCTTTAGTTTTTTGTTGTATAATGCAATAAATAAAAAAACTACTATTATTTAAAATACTAAAGAGTATTTGAAAAAAACCCTCTACCTAAAAATCAGCTATGCTGATTTTTTTAAAAGGAATTTAATCTTTATTGTAGAAGTTATTTAATGAAGAATAAATGGGGGTGACTTTATGCTTTTAGAGAGTTTAGTGGGTTCTGTTGTTATTGGTTTTATAAGAGGTGGTAAGTTAAGACGACTTACTAATATAAGATTTAAGCGTATTTGGATATTTTTATTAGCTATCGCTGTGCAGTTAGGTATTGTATTTTTAACGATTAATGAAGTTGAGTTTGTTTTAAAATATACTAAGGAATTATACATTATATCTTATGCTTTGCTTTTTATAGGAATAATATCTAATTTTAAATATAAGTCACTGTGGGTAATTGCAATTGGAGGAGCATTGAATTTATTTTCTTTTATTGCTAATAAGGGGAAGATACCTGTATCGGTAGAGGGTTTAGAATTAGCAGGACTAAAAGAAATGGCTGAGCTTGTAAAACAGGGGAAGATGACCCTTTATGAACCTATAACTGAAGCTACAAAGTATAGTTTTTTAGGAGATATTATAACAGTTCCTGAGCCATATCCATTCCCACATATATTGAGTATAGGAGACATGGTGATTGCTTTAGGTTTATTTATTTTTATACAGAGCATAATGTTAAATGAAGGGTTAGATAGAGGAGGTATGATTAGATTCAGCTATAGACATAGAATATAAATTAGGGGACAGGGGACAGGATACAGGGTACAGGAATACAATTGAAAATTGAAAATTTAAAATGTAAAATAAAATGTCTTCTTTTACGCCTTGTAGCGAACAGCGAGTGGCGAATAGCGAAACTAATTCTCCATTATACATTGAATCATATCTCTAATACCTAACACCAAGTGCCTAGTAGCTAAATGTAATTTCTAATTACATCAGAAGTTTCGCATCTAAAAGATTTTAATGGGCGCTAGCCCTCAAGAATAGATTGTTT
>NZ_ARZA01000217.1 GCF_000387765.1 Caldisalinibacter kiritimatiensis | reverse complement strand
GTAGGCTTTTTTCATTTGGTGCTCTTGGATATAACATAATCTCACCCCTTTCTTATATCTTCATTTTAAGTCTCTCATAAATTAAGAGTAGAGTTTATACTTTTCTGTTCCAAAATTTTTATGTATTTTTTAAAAAACATACAAACTTTTTGGAACATTTTCTAAATTAATCTAATCTTAATACCGGAAAAAATTTATAGAAAATTACTACAACTAAAACATGATATATAATAACAGAAATGTATATTTTACTTCAAACATATCCAAAATTATCAGAACCCATTCTTGTAATGCATGTATAATGTTATGCTATACACCATTTATGTTAAGGCTGTAAAGGGATTATTATTTCGTTAGTCATATAAAAAATAGGATCTGTAAATGTAACGATAATCTCCTGTTGTTCCTTTTTTATATTAGTAAGAACTAACTCTTTATAATTTTCGTTAGTAATTTCTGAGTTATTTTCCTCTGTAGGGTCTGTAAATATAACTTTTACACCTTCTACCATATACTTGTTTAATTGATTTTCATTCACACTGGCTGCAATATCATATAACTTTAAGTCATTTGAGCCAACCATATTTTTATTAATAACTAATTTTACTTTTTGTGCTGCTTCTTCTACTAGATGATAGTCATTTTCTGGTGTCCTATAATTAAACCGTTCTACATATTGAATCCATTCAACACTATTAATTACTAAATCATTTTCTCCGACCTTTATATGAATTGGAAGTTCATCATCTTTACTTATGGTTACTTTAGATTGTAAACCTTCATCTTCAATTAAAATATAAGGAATAACTAATTTCATACCTGGTTCTAGCTTTTTATCAAAGTAGAGCTTATTTTCTAAATTACTACTTATACAATAATATTTTTCACCTTTACTATTTACTAAATAGATATCATTTAGTGGAAAAGAAATAGATTTATCAGAGTCATTAGCTTGTGCTAATAAATTAACTTCTAACTTATCTTCAACATAATTAGTTATTACAGCAATATCAATACCAATATCATTTACAGAAATATAATTACGCTCCTTAAAAGATACTTCAGGTAATTCCGTCATAATTATAGGCATTTTATATTTATCATAAACTATATTAAATTTCTTTACTGGATTTTTAAATGTATAAGTAATCCTACCACTCCATTGATATTCGTCAGAATCCCCTATTATATCCCATGACGTTATTTCTGCTACATTATTATATTCATCTAATGCAATTATTTGATGCCCTAAAGATGCTTTGTCTTTCATTAGTATATCTAAAGGTACATTACCTTCCATTATTAGTGTCACAGTATTACTTTCAGTATAAGCTGAATTAACTTTTATATATTGTTCACCAATAGACATTTCTATTGAACCAGATAAACCATATACTTGATTTCCAACATCTGTGCTTATTAGTTTCCTTATCCCTGGTACATACTTTAACACTCTCTGTGTAGCATAACTTATTGGTTCATTAAATATCAAACATGATATCAAAAGTATTGGTAAAACTATCATAGCTACATATTTCATAGTATAAGATGAATTGTTTTTACTTTTCTTTATAATATTATTTCTAATATCTTCTGTCATTTTTATATCTTCTAGATTTTCATTTATGTAATCCTTTAAATCTTTTAGATTATTCATAAACCATTCCCCCCATCATTCTAAATTTTAACTCTTTTCTTGCTCTTGATAACCTAGTATACGCATTTGATTCAGAAATACATAGGATTTCCGCTATTTCTTTAACGGTAAATTGTTGATAATAATACATTAAAATAATCTCTTTATATTTTGGTTTTAAATCCATTATTGATTTGAACAAGTCACTTTTTTCAAGTTTACTAAACAATTCTTTATCTGAAATTACGCTATCTTTTAACTTTTTATCATTTAGTACAATTTTTCTTATCCATGAGCTCCGTAAATAATTTTTACATACATTAATACATATCCTTGTAATCCAAGTCTTTTCTGATGAATCACCTTTAAAAGTATAAAATTTTTTATATACTTTTAAAAATGTATCTTGACATGCATCTTCCGCTAGTTGATAGTCTTCTAAATATAAATAACATAATCTTAAAATTTCTGTACCATATTCATTTATTATACGATTAAAGTCTTGCTCATTTAGTATTTGCTCACTCACTTCTAAACCTCCTTTCAATTATTAGACACATTTAAACTTTAAAACCTTACATTTTTTTCTTAACTTTTCATTTTCTATTTAAAATAAATAAAAATTCAAATAAAGATAGATAAAAAA
>NZ_ARZA01000216.1 GCF_000387765.1 Caldisalinibacter kiritimatiensis | reverse complement strand
GGTACGTACGGTGGTGTGAGAGGTCGGTAGATAAAATAATTATCTACCTCCTACTCGATTTGCATGTAATTAAATTTCATGAACAAAATAAACAGATTATTGTCATATGTCATTATGACCATGTATATGTTTATTATGGTCTAAATTCTCTTGAAAGAGAATTATACAATTCATCTATATAATCTATATCAATTTTCTCTTTCTTTGTTTGCAAATGCATAAGAATGCGTTTTTCCTCTTGTACTGTTCTGCCTCCAAATTTAATAAAATCTATCTCCCTGTTACTTTTTACTTGTATTATTATTCGCTCATAACTACTATTGTTTTTAAATTTAAACTCATAAATAGTATTAGAACCCTTAGTTACATTTTCATCTTCTATATATTCAAAAGAATTAAAATAAGTCAGTAGTTCGTTTATTAAATATTTATCAGTATCTTCTCTTTCTTTAAACTTATATTTATCTTTAATTTCAGTATTTTCATTTACAATTATTTTTGTTCCTAGCACATAATCATAATTATTGACTTTTAGATATTCGTCTAAACTATATTCATTAACAGAATTATTTATAGGAAATTTGCCACATCCAGTTGTTAATACTGTTAATAATAAAATTGATAGAAGACATATAAATTTATTTCCCCAAATCTTTTCCCTTTGCAATTTCTATAGCTCCTTCCACTATTTAATGAAAAATAACATACAAACACATTATACCATGATTTTACTTATTTAAACAACTAAACTAGGATTTACAATAATATAAAAAAACAAGCATCATAAAAAATGACATCAACCATAATTAAATGATTGATGTCATAGTGATTTTTATTTTTTTCCACTGTCTACTTGACAGGGGCATGTTCATAAAATGAACATGGTGTCTTGTTTTTTATTATAATCTCCAACCACCATTAACATGATATGCTTGGGCATCTGGTGTATTCACTACTGACCATCCTTCATAGGCCACTTCTCCTTCGATATAAATTTTTATATACTCGTTTCTGTGTCTAACTTTTACTAAGTCGGCTCCAATTTCCTCCATAGTATCTTCTATTTCTAAATAACCCCAAAATTGTTCTTCAGCTGTTCCTCCAGTAGTTGCTAAATAATTTTCTGATATCAATTGAATTATCCCCAATTCTGTTAATATTGTACTTAATGTGTTGCAAAATATACTTGCCAGTTGGACGTACCAAGGTGCTTGTAAATCTGCTTCTTCTTGTAGTAAGGGCTGAACCTCTTTTCTAAGTTCTTTTACTTCTGCTTTTGTTAAAATTTCTTCTGTATAATAAGTATCTACAACTTCAATTGCCATAAAAACCTCTCCTTTTTATCATATTATTTTGTAAGACTCTCCCTGTTGGCCAACTTGTTTCGTCTT
>NZ_ARZA01000215.1 GCF_000387765.1 Caldisalinibacter kiritimatiensis | reverse complement strand
TCTAGGGTTGTGCTCCAGAGTACCACGGGACACGGGAAATCCTGTGGGAAGCTGGGAGGACCACCTCCTAAGGCTAAATACTACCTGGTGACCGATAGTGAAGCAGTACCGTGAGGGAAAGGTGAAAAGAACCCCGGGAGGGGAGTGAAATAGAACCTGAAACCCTATGTCTACAAGCAGTGGAAGCACTTTTCATGTGCAACCGCGTACTTTTTGTAGAACGGGCCAGCGAGTTACGTTATGCAGCGAGGTTAAGGACTTTAGGTCTGGAGCCGCAGGGAAACCGAGTCTTAAAC
>NZ_ARZA01000214.1 GCF_000387765.1 Caldisalinibacter kiritimatiensis | reverse complement strand
TTCCTCTAGGGGATTTTTCAATTATTATACTAGGGTAATTTTAATTTATCATAAACACCACTTTGTTGATTTGAGTTTTTACAATAAAATCCATCCACTTCCAGCGATTCGTACTCCAGTAACTATTCCTTCACCCTGAACAATTCTAAAACCTTCATCAATAAATTCAAGAAATGGCAATTTTACTTCTACAAGATCGTACTCTGGATTATCGTACAGAAAATCATAAACTTCATCTAAAAAATCCTCTCCATCGTGAGAAACGCTGGTTAAAGTATCAATTTCACTTGGGATCATACTTCCTACTGCTGAAATGACTCCCGCTGCTAACGTTACTGGAGTTGGTAATTTAAACATAAGTGATAAAACTGTTGTAAAAGCTGTTAAGCCTTCTACAAGTTTAGATTCATCTGGCTGTATAAAACCATTTTTTCTTATTTCAGCTTGTGCTCTTCTAGCTTTATATAGCTCATCTTTTGTTAACGTAAGTGTGTCAATATATTCTTCTCTTCTACCCATAATTAATCTCCCCTTATATAATATTTTTATTTATAAGACTCTCTCTGTTGGCCAACTTGTTTCGTCTTATACTATATAAGAACAATTTAGACATAAAAAAATCAACCATAAGTCAAAAAAACAAAAAAATTTTTTACATAAAATGGTTGATGAATTGATTCAAATAATTAAATTTTATATATCACTCATA
>NZ_ARZA01000213.1 GCF_000387765.1 Caldisalinibacter kiritimatiensis | reverse complement strand
ACCGAAAGGTGTAAAATACAGAAACCTAGGAACTATGGAGCATAATATATGTGATATATTAGCACAAAGAATGAAAGGAAATAAAACAAGCTGGACAAAAAAAGGAGCAAGTAATTTAGCTAAAATATTAGCAGAGAAAGCAAGTAAAGAATTACCATCAACAATAAAGTTGTTACTAAATAAAGGAATTAAAGAAGAAAAACTAGAGGAAATAATAGAAAAA
>NZ_ARZA01000212.1 GCF_000387765.1 Caldisalinibacter kiritimatiensis | reverse complement strand
GGTCGCTGCCAAATTTGTTTTTTTATTTTTTGTGGAACGCCGAACCCGGTTCAGCGTTCCATGTTTTTATGAATAAATACATTACCTACCACTTAATACAAGTTGTAATTATAGTATATATATAATATAATTTATTATATCGTTATTGTGTAAATTACTATATTTTAAGCGTATGTCCATTTGCATTCATTTCTTTTAATATTGAGGGGGAATATTAAGGATGGAAGCTTGCGATTTGTTTAATAAAGGGACTTCCTTTGAAAAATTTGTGAATAGAGATAATGGTACTTATAAGGAAAAGACATTAGAGGTATTAAATAGTATTGAATTTAGTGAAGAGTTAGCAGAACAAGTTAAATCTATAAATAGAAAAATTAAAATACTAGTTTGTGCTGAATTATGGTGTCCTGATTGTATGATAAATGTACCAGTTTTAGAAAAGATGTCACAAATAAACTCTAATATAAGCTTTTCTATAGTTGGTAAAGAGGGAAATGAAGATTTTTTTAAAAAGTTTTGTGACCAAGAAAAGATTAGGATTCCTACGTTTGTATTCTATGATGAAGATTTTAATGAATTAGGTAGTTTTGTAGAACATCCTAAACAATTAAAATATATAATGGAACATGGTAGCCAAGCTAATATTATTGTTGCAAAGCGTAAATATAAAAAAGGTGAATATGCAGAAGAAACACTAAAGGATATATTAGAGATTCTATTATAGAATCAGATAACTAGCAAATTAGGGAATGACAATATAAGATTATGGGGTGTAATAAATATATGAAGAATATAAAAAAATCCATATTAATTACATTAGTTTCTGTAATAGCAATACTATTAATATTTACAAATTCAAATATATTTAGCAATGCTTTAGGCTCTAATACGTCAACTGACGATTCTATGTATGCATTAGATAATAACTTATCATTTAATGATTATATGGTACAACCAGATACTAACTGGGGCGTGTATAAAGAGAAGGTAAAAGTGAAAGGTATATTTTTAACAGGTAATTCTTTAGCTTATACACCAAGATTTAATCAACTATTGAAATTAGTAAATGAAACAGAAATTAATACTATGGTAATAGACGTTAAAGACGATAAAGGTATATTATCCTATGAGTCCAATGTGGAACTTGCAAAGGAAATAGGAGCTAATAAAAATATTAAAGTCAAAGATTTTGAAGAGAAAATGGAGATTTTAAGACAAAATGATGTTTATACTATAGCAAGAATAGTTACATTCAAAGACAGATTAGCAGGAACAAAGAGACCGGATTTAGCTATAAAGACAAAGAGTGGAAAGATATGGAGGGATAATAAAGGTAATGCATGGCTTAATCCTTACAACAAAGAATCATGGGAGTATCCAATAAGATTGGCAGAGGAAGCAGCTTTAAAGGGTTTTAAAGAAATACAGTTTGACTATGTAAGATTTCCAACAGATGGCAATAGGTCAATTATAGATTATGGACAAGCTGGACAAGAGAAAACTAAAGCAGAGGCTATATCTGAATTCTTAGCATACGCAAGAAAGAGATTAGAACCTAAAGGTGTCTATGTTTCAGCTGATGTATTTGGAGACATTATAAACGTAAAAGGTGACTCAGGAATAGGACAACATTTAGAAACATTGGCAGTCAACACAGATATTTTATGTCCTATGATTTATCCATCACACTATGCACTAGGCTCATATGGGGTAAGGTATCCAGATTCTCACCCTTACAAAATAATTTATGCAGCACTTACTAGAGCAAAAGATAGAATAGATAATATAGAAAATGTTGAAGACCAAGACAAAGCAATACTTAGACCATGGCTACAAGATTTTTCAGCGACATGGTTGAAAAAAGCTTATGGTGAACATTTTATATATTATGGTCCAGAAGAAATAAGAGCACAGATACAAGCTACTTATGATGTAGGGTTAGAGGAATGGATTTTTTGGAATTCTGCTAATAGATATACAAAAGAAGGATTTGAAAAAATAAAAAAAGAAGAAAATATAGAGGAATAACTATTTGAGACTAGAAGGATGCCTTCTGGTCTTTTATAATGTATAAATAGCCTCATTGACTTATACAACACTAAATGATACAATATGTAGAGTGATTACCAGTCGCAAACCACTAAATGTAGAATATGGAGGGGACACTGATGAAACTTACAGATAATGCTTTGAAAGTTCTTGAAAAAAGATATTTGACCAAAGATGTAGATGGAAATGTAATTGAAACTCCAGAAGAAATGTTTAAAAGGGTTGCTAAACATATAGCTAAAGCTGATAAGATGTATGATGAGAAAGCTGATATAAAGAAAACTGAACAAAGTTTTTTTGAAATGATGTCTAATCTTGAGTTTTTACCTAATTCCCCTACATTAATGAATGCAGGTAAGGAACTAGGACAACTATCAGCTTGCTTTGTGTTGCCAGTAGAAGACTCTATGGAGGGTATTTTTGATGCCATAAAAAATGCAGCACTTATACACAAAAGTGGCGGAGGTACAGGATTTAGCTTTTCAAGACTTAGACCTAGGGGGGCAACTGTTAAATCTACAGGGGGAGTAGCATCTGGTCCTGTTAGCTTTATGAAAGTGTTTAATTCAGCTACAGAAGCCGTAAAACAGGGTGGTACACGTAGAGGAGCTAATATGGGTATCCTAAGAGTAGATCATCCAGATATTATGGAGTTTATTAGTTGCAAAGAGGATATTACACAAATAACTAATTTCAATATAAGTGTAGGTTTAACTGAAGAATTCATGAAGGCGGTTGAAAATGAAGAAGATTATGACCTTATAGACCCGCATACTAAAGAGACAGTAGGACAGTTAAATGCAAAGGAAGTATTTGATTACATAATTAAGATGGCTTGGACTAATGGTGAGCCAGGCATTGTATTTTTAGATAGAATAAATGCTACTAACCCAACTCCTGGTATAGGTGAAATAGAAAGTACTAATCCATGCTTTCATCCTGACACACTTATATCAACTAAAAATGGACTAGAAAAGATTAAGGATTTATATGAAGAATTCAAGGACGGAGAAATAGAAATATTTACTGACGACAGAGTAATTAATGAAAAGGTTAAATATAATGGAAGAGAATATTATCAAAACGGTGTGACAAAGAGAACAGCTAAAGTTTTTAAGACAGGAGTTAAAGATACTGTAGAAATAAGGCTTAAAAATGGACAAATATTAAAGGTAACCCCAGACCATAGGATTCTTACAACAAAGGGATGGAAGGAAGCTAAGGACTTAACAACAGAGGACTATGTATTAATACAATCAGAACAAGGTAGTTGGGCTGATTCTGATTCAATAGGCGAAGAACTAGGTTTATTATTAGGATGGCTAACTGGTGACGGATGGTTAACATCAGACGAAAAAGTAATAGGTATGGTCTTTGTTAACAAAGAAAAATATATAATGGAGAAGATACGAGAGATTGCTGAATCAAAAGGTGCTGGAGAAGGCATAGTAAATAAAAGAGAAAATGGAGTTTGGCAACTATTATGTAAAAGAAAAGAATTTGTAGATTTAATAAAATCTTTAGGAGTTTTACCTAATAAAGCTCATGAAAAGAGAGTACCAAAGTCCATATTTACAGCATCTAAAAAAACAGTTTCAGCTTATTTAAATGGATTATTTAGTTCTAATGGAACAGTAAATTATGTAGATGAAAATCATAGAGACATTAGGTTAACTTCAAGCTCAATAGAATTGTTAAGAGATGTTCAATTGATATTATTAAATTCTGGAGTATATTCAACTATATATGAACGAACAAAGGAAAATCCATCTAAATTTAAATATGAAACTAAAGATGGAGAGATAAGGGAGTATGAAACAAAGCCATACTTTGAACTAATTATAAATGAAAATGACATCTGCAGATTTAAAGAAGTAGTAGGAGAGTTAATTCATACTGAGAAAAATGAAAAACTAACAAAGATAAATAGACCTTCAAGAAAGAAAACCAAGTTTATAGTTAAAGTACAAGAAATAGAAAAAGGTGAAAAAGTAGATGTATATGACATTACAGAGGAAGAAACTCATTCACTAATAGCAAACTGTGTTGTTGTACACAACTGTGGTGAGCAGCCGCTATTACCTTATGAGTCTTGTAACTTAGGCTCCATTAACTTGGGAAAAATGGTCAAAGAAACTGAAGAAGGATATGAAGTTGATTATCAAAAGCTAGGAGAAACAGTAGACAAAGCAGTACATTTTCTAGACAATGTTATAGATATGAATAAATATCCTCTAGAGAAAATAGCAGAAATGACTAAAAGTACAAGAAAAATTGGATTAGGAGTTATGGGATTTGCAGATATGTTATTTTATCTAGGAATTTCGTATAATTCCCAAGAGGCAGTTGATTTAGCAAATGAAGTAATGGGCTTCATTGATGCAAGGTCTAGGGAAAAATCTATAGAATTAGCACAAAAAAGAGGTCTTTTCCCTGCATACGATAAAAGTATATACAACGAAAAAGGAATAAAGTTACGCAATGCTACTACAACAACTATAGCACCTACAGGTAGTATAAGTATAATAGGTGGTGCTAGTAGTGGAATAGAACCATTATTCGCAATTTCATTTATACGCAATATAATGGATAACGATAAATTAATAGAAGTTCATCCATATTTTGAAAAAGTAGCAAAGGAAAGAGGATTTTATTCTGATGAGCTAATAGAGAGAATTGCTAAAGAAGGTACGATACAGCATATAGATGAAATACCAGAGGATGTGAAAAAAGTATTTGTTACAGCTCATGATATATCACCAATATGGCATATAAAAATGCAAGCAGCATTTCAAAATCATGTAGATAATGCGGTATCAAAGACAGTTAACTTTAAGAAGGATGCAACAATGAAGGATGTAGAAGAGGTTTATACTTTAGCATATAAGCTTGAGTGTAAAGGGGTTACTATATATAGAGACGGAAGTAGAGATAACCAAGTTCTTAGTACAGGTAAAACAGAAGACAAAAAAGATGATAGTCAAAGTAAAGAAGTAGTAAAAATTAAACCTAGAATGAGACCAGCAATAACAAAAGGAATAACTGAAAAAGTAAGAATTGGTTGTGGAAATCTTTATATAACTGTTAATTATGATGATAATGGAATATGTGAAGTGTTTACTAACTTAGGCAGAGCTGGAGGTTGTCCAAGTCAAAGTGAAGCTACAAGTAGACTTATATCTATAGCTTTAAGGTCAGGAATGGATGTAAAAGAAATAATAGAGCAGCTTAAGGGTATAAGATGTCATTCAACATTGCGTCAAAGAGCTACTAATAAAGATATTAAGGTATTATCCTGTCCTGATGCTATCGGTAAAGCACTAGAAAGAGTTATGAATACTTATGTAGATGTAAAGGAGACTTCAGTTAACGATATAATAATGGAAATGGAGGAAAACTCAAAACCATCACATAAACTAAATAAATCTACAGCAGTAGATGAAGTATCAGCAAGTGTTAATATAGAAGATGTAGGAGGAAGTACATGTCCAGAATGTGGTAGTAAGCTTGAACACGAAGGTGGATGTGTTGTATGTAGACATTGTGGATATTCTAAATGTGGTTAAAAAGGTAGAGCTTAGGCTCTACCTTCAAACATATGTTATAGCATAAAATTATAATAACATCACAATTCCATCACAAATTTTTTATATAATAAATTAGAAAAATTTGATATAATTACAAAGAGACACAAAAATACTTATTTAGAAAGGAGACATAATTTTGATTAAAAAATTTACAAAAGGAAAGGTTCGTACAAGTATACTAATTATAACATTATTAGCTTTAATGTTAGTTGTGAGTGCTTGTTCAAATGGTGGGAAAGTAAGTGATAACAGTGTAGTAGCTAAAGTAAATGGAGAATCCATTACTAAGGATGAACTTTATGAGGCTTTAGTTAAGCAAAATGGGGAAAAAGTATTAGAGGGATTAATTACAGAAAAAGTTATTGAATTAGAAGCAGCTAAGGAAAATATAAAAGTTTCACAAGAAGAGATTGATAACAGGATATCAGACATAATAGGTGAATATGGAGATGAAGAACAATTTAAACAAATGGTTGAAAGCTATGGTTATACAATGGATGATGTTAAAAATGATATTAAAAGAAGTATAAAGATAGAAAAGCTTCTTGAGCCACAAATAGAAATATCAGAAGAGGAAATGAAAGCTTTCTTTGAACAAAATAAACAGTCATTCGGTACAGAAGAGCAGGTTAAAGCTAGTCATATTTTAGTTGAAAGTGAGGAACAAGCTAGAGAAATCAAAGAAAAACTTGATGCAAATGAAGATTTTGCAAAATTAGCAAAGGAATATTCAATTGATACTTATAGTGCTGAAAATGGTGGAGACTTAGGATTCTTCAAAAGAGGTGAAATGGTTCCTGAATTTGAAGAAGCTGCTTTTTCTTTAGAGGTTGGTGAAATTAGTGAACCAGTGAAAAGTCAATTTGGTTATCACATAATTAAAGTAGAAGACAAAAAAGAAGCAAAGGAACCAAATTACGAAGAAAGTAAAGAAAAGGTAAGAGAAACAATATTCCAACAAAAAGTATCAGCTGAATATAATGGATGGATTCAAGAAAAGCTTAATGAATATGAAATAGAGAGAATGTTAAATAAGTAGTTAATTTATTATAAAGGTCAAGGTTGAAAGAATGAAGTTTCAGTCTTGACCTTTTTTAATGAAATATTATTAATATTTTTCGTGAACAAAAGTTGAAATATTCAGAATATAAATTGAAATAATACTGGGGGATAATGTTGAAAACTACACAGTTTCCATAATAAAGTTTAAAATTTCCGGAACAATTGGAAGTATTAAATTATAGGAGAATATGGCATTTTATGTAGAAAAAATATAAAATAAAAATAGGAAATCGTTTTAAATATATAAATTAAGCTTCGATTAGATTGTATAAAATTCATTTCAAGGAATAAAATGTAATTTTACAAAAAATTAATAGTTCATAATTTCCGTTTATTAGAATATATTTATAATGGAACTTAAATCTATAAGGGATGATGATATGCAGTTAAATAAGAGATGCATAGGTATTCTTCAACATTTAATACAAAGCTATGATTTTGTAAAAACACAGGAATTAGCAGAGAAATACAAGGTTACACCTAGAACTATAAGATATGACTTAGATAAAATTGAAAGATTCTTAGTTAAAAATGGGTTTGATTATTTTGAAAGGCATCATATTAATGGAATTAAGCTAAAAAGACAAGAAGGCTTAGAAGACTTTATCAACACTTTTATAAGTACAGAAACTCCATATAAATATGTGTACTCAAAGAGTGAAAGAAGTACAATTATGATATTAGAATTGTTACAAGCAAATAAACCTTTAAAAATAGGATTTTTTGAAAAGAAGCTTTATGTATCAAGAAATACAGTATTAAAAGAGCTTGATAATGTTGAAAAGTGGCTTAAAAAGAGAAAACTTAGTCTGATAAGAAAGCCAAGGATAGGATTATTAATTGAAGGTAGTGAACTGGATAAGCGAAAGGCAATTATCGAATGTACTTCTGAAAATATTTCTTTAGAAGAAATATATGGATATATCAATAGAAAAATTGCTGTATCTAAGATTAATAATATTCAATTTGATTTGTTATTTTCAGAAATAGATATAGATTTTTTAAATAATTTAATAAATTATGCTGAGCATAAACTAAATAAAAAATTTAGTGATGATGGATATGGAAACTTAATTACCCATGTAGCCATAATGATAAAAAGATTACAGTTAAATAAGGAAATTTATATACCTAATATCAATGTTGAAGGGATAGAAGGGTCTAGAGAATATCAAGTATCTAAAGAGATTATTAGTAAAATTGAGGATAAGTTTAATATAAAAGTTCCAAAAGTAGAACTGGATTATATAGCTTTGCATTTATTGGGGGCTAAATCTTTAAAAGATAGTGAATTAGAAGAAAATGAACTAAGCGGTATTGTTGAAAAAATGATTGAAGAAATAGAAGGCATATATAAAGTATCCTTTGAAGATAGAAATAAAATTATAGATGATTTAATTGTACATTTTAGACCTATGATATATAGAGTAAAATTTGGATTACATCAAAAAAATCCATTACATAATAAAATTATTTCAAAATATAGGGAACTGTTTTTAAATACTAAGTTAGTAGCAAGGCATTTAGAGGATTATTTAGGTTCAAGTATAAACGAACATGAAATATCATATATAGCTTTACATTTTGGAGCAGCACTTGAAAATGCAGTTGATAACAAAATTAAAAATGTAAGGGTTATAGTGGTGTGTGGAACAGGAATTGGAACAGCAAAGATGGTAGCATCTAAACTTATCAGGGAATTCAATGTAGAGATAGTTGACACTATATCAAGTAGAGAGATTAGTAAGATAGAAGAGAAAGAATTTGACTTAATAATAAGTACAGTTGATATACCTGAATATGTACAAAAAGACTATGTGAAAATTAGTCCTTTATTCTTGAAAAAAGATTATAAAAAACTAAAAGATTATTTACAAATGAAATATGAAGTGAAATCAAATTATGATTATATTTTAGTTGACAAATTGATGAAGGTAATTGAAAAATATTGTGATATAAAGGATAGAGGGCTATTGGAATATGAAATTATGTATGAATTAAAGGAAAATCAAAAGAGCTTTCTTAATGAGAGGAGGACATATATGTTAAATGACCTGTTAACAAGAGAAGTAATAGAATTAAATGTTGAAGCTAGAGAATGGAAAGAGGCAATAAAGAAGGGAGCAGATTTATTATCTAAAAAAGGTTATATAACCGATGAATATGTTAATGCAATCTATAATAACTTTAAGGAAGTTGGACCTTATATGGTAGTTGCACCTGGGATTGTTTTAGCCCATGCTAGACCAGAGGATGGTGTAAATAGATTATGTATGAGTTTAATTACATTAAGTAGTCCAGTAAGATTTGGTCATGAAACAAATGATCCTGTTAAGATGATAGTAACATTTGCTGCTGTAGATAATAAAAGTCACTTAAAAGCTTTATCTCAGCTTATGGAGTTATTTATGAATACTAATGACTTAAATCAAGTTATGAACGCTACTAATAAAGAAGAGGTACTATCAGTAATAAATAAATATTCACATAAATAATATAGCTAATAAAAACATAATAAGGAGGTGATAGAAATGTATAAAATACTTGTTTGCTGCGGTTCAGGATTAGGAAGCAGTTTTATGATAGAAATGAATATTAAAAAAATCCTAAAAGAGTTAAACGTTGAAAACGTAGAAGTAGATCATGCTGATTTATCTAGTGCTTCTGGTTCAAATGCTGATATCTATGTTGGCACTAGAGATATAGCTGCTAATTTAGAAGCACTAGGCGACACTGTATCATTAAATAGTATGATTGACATGAATGAATTGAAAGAAAAGCTTACAGCAAAGTTAAAAGAAAAAGAAATCATATAGTTTTAGTCAGATAGTAGTATGCATTTATATTATTTATTAATAAAAAGGGGGAGAAAACTCATGTTTAAAGTTATTCTTGATATTCTTAGTGTTCCAGCTATATTAGTTGGTATTATATCGTTAATTGGGTTATTGCTTCAAAAGAAATCCATTTCAGATGTGTTTAAAGGAACTATAAAAACAATACTAGGATTCTTAGTTCTTGGTGGAGGTGCTGGAATAGCAGTATCAGCATTAAGTCATTTTGGAAATATGTTTCAGGAAGCATTCAATATGCAAGGAGTAGTTCCTCATAATGAAGCTGTAGTAGCTTTAGCTTTAGAAGAATATGGTACTAGTACAGCTCTTATTATGGCCTTTGGTATGTTAGTAAACATTTTATTTGCTAGATTCACTAAGATGAAATATATTTTCCTAACTGGACACCATACCCTTTATATGGCTGCAATGATAGCTGTTATTCTTATGGTAGGTGGATTAAGTGGTTTTTCACTTGTTCTTGTAGGTTCTTTAGTATTGGGATTTGTTATGGCATTCTTCCCTGCTATAGCTCAACCTACTATGAGAAAGATAACAGGTACAGATGATGTAGCATTTGCTCACTTTGGTACAGTTGGATATGTATTATCTGCATGGGTAGGAAAATTAGTAGGAAAAAATTCCAAATCTACTGAAGAAATGAATTTTCCAAAGAGTTTAGGATTTTTACGTGATAGCTCAGTTGCAGTTGCATTGACTATGGCAATATTTTATGTAATAGTAGCAATCGCAGCAGGACCTGAATATGTACATGGATTAAGTGGTGGACAAAACTTTATATTATTTGCTATAATTCAAGCTATCACCTTTGCAGGTGGGGTATATGTTATATTAGCTGGTGTACGTTTAATTTTAGCTGAAATAGTACCTGCATTTAAAGGTATATCTGAAAAGCTTGTTCCAGACGCAAAGCCAGCACTAGATTGTCCGGTTGTATTCCCTTATGCACCAAATGCAGTGTTAATTGGATTCTTATCAAGTTTCTTAGGTGGAATAGTAGGTATGTTAATACTAATAGCACTTAAATCTACTATTATATTACCGGGTGTTGTACCTCACTTCTTCTGTGGAGCTACAGCTGGAGTATTTGGTAATGCAACAGGAGGTAAAAAAGGAGCATTCTTTGGTTCATTTGCACATGGTTTATTAATTACATTCCTACCTGTTTTATTAATGCCAGTATTAGGTGATTTAGGTTTTGCAAATACAACATTTAGTGATGCAGACTTTGGTGTAGTAGGTATTATATTAGGTAATATTGTTAAGCTATTTGCTCAGTAAACTATAAGTACTTAGTAATTAGGGGTAGAAGATATATCTACCCCTTTTTTATTAGAAAAAAAATTAATTATCAGATTAATTGAAAAAAGGTGATAACATGAATAAAAATGAGTTAAATAAGTTGAAGGAAATAGCTAATACAGTTAGAAGAGACTGCATAAAAATTCAGAAAATTATTAATTCAGGACATCTTGGAGGTTCCCTTTCTGCAGTTGAAATTATGGCATACTTATACTTTTATAAAATGAATATAGATAATAAAGAACCATTAAAAAAAGATAGAGATGTTTTTGTATTAAGTAAAGGTCATGCTTCTTTAGGCTATTATAGTGTTTTAGCTAGAAGAGGTTTCTTTCCCGTTGAAGAACTAAAAACATATAGACAAATTAATTCAAGACTTCAAGGACATACGGAAATAGATAGTGTTCCAGGGGTAGAATGTAGTACTGGCTCGTTAGGGCAAGGTCTTTCATTTGGTCTTGGTTTAGCTTTAGGATATAAAAAGAAAAATATAAATAATAAAGTCTACGTTTTACTTGGGGATGGAGAAATGCAAGAAGGACAAATTTGGGAAGCTTTACTTTTACAAGGACGGTTACAACTAGATAACTTAATACCGATTATAGATAACAACAGGTTGCAATTAGATGATTATTGTGAAAATGTAGTTGGAGACTGGAAAATGAAAGAAAAGCTTAAGGCATTTAAATTTAATGTAATAGAAGTAGATGGAAATGACTTCAATGATATAGATAAAGGTTTTAATGCATTAAAACCAGATAAAGCAAATATTATTATTTCAAACACAGTAAAGGGTAAAGGTATTTCTTTTATGGAAAATAAAATAGAGTGGCATTCAAAGAAGATGAATGACGAGGAATACAAACTAGCCCTCCAAGAGCTTGATAATCAGGGGGGTGAAAAAGATGACTAAAATCATGGCACCAAGGGATATGCACGGTAAAGTATTAGAAGAATTAGGAGAAGAAAATGATAAAATATTTGTTTTAAGTGGTGATTTAGCTGCAGCTACAAAAGTAGTATATTTTGGAAGAAAATTTCCAGATAGATTTTTAAATGTAGGGATAGCTGAACAAAATATGATCGGAATAGCAGCTGGATTGGCAAGGGTAGGATTTATACCTATAGTAAGTACTTTTGCTTGCTTTGCTCCAGGAAGAACATATGACCAAATTAGACAGGTAATTGCATACTCTAATGCAAATGTAAAAATAATGTCCACCCATCCAGGCTTAGCAATAGGTATGGATGGAGCTATACACCAAAGTTTAGATGACATAGATCTTATGAGAGAATTACCCAATTTAGTAGTTTTAGCTCCTTCAGATGAAATATCTACTAAAAAAGCTATAATTAAAGCTATAGAACATAATGGACCAGTATATGTGAGGATTGGCAGAAAAGAGTGTCCTACTCATTTTTCGGAAGATAAGGAATTTGAAATAGGTAAAGGGTATACTTTAAAAGGAGGTAATGATATTACTTTCATGGCTCACGGTTCGATGGTAGATATTATGTATAAAGCAGCTGTTGAAATGGAAAAAATGGGGGTTAGTGTAAGGGTAATAGAAATGCCAAGTATAAAACCTATTGACAAGGAGTTAATATTAAAAGCAGCTACAGAAACTAAAGGAATAGTTACAGGAGAAGACCATTTCTTATATGGAGGTCTTTATAGTGCAGTGTGTGAGGTAGTATCTTCAAAGATACCATGTATTGTAAAAGGAGTAGCTGTTAATGATACTTTTGGAGAGTCTGGAAAGCCAGATGAGTTATATAAGAAATATGGATTGACTAAAGAAAATGTTATTGAGAAGGCAAAGGAAATATTAAATATTTAAACAAGTTATATTATTAGGAGAGATGAGTTGTGCTTTATATACTTGATACTGCCAATATTAATGAAATTAAAAGGGTGCTAGATATGTATCCATTAGATGGTATTACAACTAATCCAACTATTATTTCTAAAGAAAGACGAGACTTTAAAGAGCTATTATCAGAAATCAGAAACGCAATAGGAGAAAGGATGCTTCATGTACAAACATTGGGAACAGAGGCTCAGGACATTGTAAAGGAAGGAGAATACCTTACAAAGCTTCTTGGAAGAAACACTTATATAAAAGTTCCTGTAATACCAGAAGGAATAAAAGCTATGAAGATATTAAAAGCAAAAGGTATAAACATAACTGCAACTGCGGTATTTACTCCACAACAAGCATTAGTAGCTGCAAAATCTGGAGCTGATTTTGTTGCACCTTATGTAAATAGATTAGATAACATATCAGGAGATGGGGTAAGAGTTGTATTAGGGATTATTGAATTATTTAATAAATTTAATGTTAGTACAAAGGTTATTGCAGCAAGTTTTAAAAACGTTCAGCAAGTACATAAAGTCAGTCTTGCTGGAGCTCATGCTGTGACTATTAGTCCTGATATATATGATAATTTAGTAAAGTTTCCTTTGACTGAAGCTAGCGTTGAAAAATTCATCAAAGATTGGGAATCAGTTTATGGAAAAGGAAAATTAACAGTAGATACATAAAATGTTATAAGCTGTAATAAAAGGTCAAGATTGAAAGAATGAAGTTTCAGTCTTGACCTTTTTTAGTTCACGGAATATACTTACATTAAGGGACTACCAAAAATATCAAGATTTATTATTACATAGATTTTATTATCAAATTATAATGGGGGATTTAATTGAAAAAATTAATATTAATTATAAGCATAATTTCATTGATTATTCCTGTAATTGTATATGCAAATGCAGCACAACCTATACAAAATCCAGAAGATCAAACAATAATCTTTAATGAAAACTCAGGCATAAGGTTAACAGAAGAAACAATTAACTTTAAGGTTGAAGAAAATCTCTACAAAGCTAAAGTTGAAGTTGAATACAACCTTAAAAACTTAACAGATAAAGAGCAAAATATTGATATCATGTTTATAACTTCTTCAGTAAAAAGTGCTGATTTTAAAGTAAAGGTAAACAATAAAGAAGTTAATGATATAAAAAAAGAGGAAGATATAGAACCTCCATCAAACTGGGAAGTTAGCTTAAAGGAACCAATTATAGAGCCTATTAGTAAAAAGCCCCTTGATAAAAGTCCTAATTCTTATTTTAGGAATACAGAAGATATTTCAGGAGCTACCTTTCCAGTAACAATCAAGCCTAATGAAACAATTAAACTAAATATTAGCTATTATAGTGATAGTGGTTTTTATAACTATAATGAAATAATAAATACAGTATTTTCTCAACTTTATTATCTAACTCCAGCAAAGTTTTGGGAGGAAGATGCAAAGGTAAATTTAAAAGTAGAATTTCCTAAAGATAGTAATATTGAGTTTTATTCAAATATTCTTATAGAAAAAGTAAATAATTATACCTATAAAGGCACATTAAACAAAATTCCAGATAAAGAGTGGCTTTTTTCCTTTACTGAAAAGAAAGGACTTATTTTTAACACTAATTATAGGTTCAGACACAATGTATTAATAGGATTAATATTACTATTACTTTTTATAGTTACAAGAATAGTAAAGTCTAAGGTTAATAAAAAATATATACCGTATTTACTTTATTTATTAATGATACCTTTCATATTGAACATTAAGCTAACATATGGAGCTTATTTTATTCCATTATTGATTATATATAGCATTATAAACAGTCCGATATTTTATGTAATTTTTATAGTAATAATAGTATTTATGATTAAGAAAGGGTTCAGTAAAAATAGGCTTTAAAATATAGGAGAATGTAAAGGAAGGTATACAGATAATATTATAAGATTATAAGGTTAGTTTTACAGGATGAATATTATTGGCAAATGCAACTTATAGTGATACAATGTTTATAGCAATTATACGAAAGGATGTTTAAGAATGAATAAAGCAGAAGCAAAGAATTTTAGAAGTTGTTTAAAGCCAATGCCTGATATTTTGGTTTCTTGTAGGAATAATAAAGGCGAAGTTAATGCATTAGCTGTTGGATATGCTGGCAACTGTAGTTATGACCCTCCAATGGTTATGGTAGGGATTGTACCTAGTAGATATTCTTATCATATGATTAAAGAAACTGGTGAATTTGTTGTAAATCTTGTACCAGAAAGCTTAAGAGAAAAATATGCATATCTTGGAAGTACAAGCAGAAGAGATGAAGATAAACTTGTTAAGGCTGGTATGAACTATAAAGAAGGGGTAAAAGTAAAAGCACCAATATTATTAGATTGTCCTGTCAACATTGAATGCAAAGTAGTTGATTCTATAATGACAGGTTCTCATGAAATGTTTATTGGAAAAGTTGAATACATACACGCTGATGAAGATTTACTAGATGATAACGGAAACATTGATTATTCTAAAATTGATTTGTTGAAATTTAGATAGAAAAGTATAATTTAATATAATTGATGATATGCTCCCTAGTTGTGAATGTTTTTTATTAGTCTATTTTAAAGGGAGCATATCATAAGTGTAGAATTTTATTCATCTTTAATTATTTTTAATATTATTAATAATATCTTTTAATTCGGTTATATATCTAGATGGTTGTTTATAAGATAGTATATATAAGTTTTCTTTAGCTCTTGTGAGACCTACATACATTAATCTTCTTTCTTCATCTAATGCATTATATTGAGGATTTTTAGATTGAGTTAAACTTGGGATAGAGGGAATTATATTTTTATTAGCAGAAATTATAAATGTATTCTTAAACTCTAGTCCTTTAGCACTGTGTAAAGTACTTAGTGTAACGGCTTGTTTATTTTTGTTTTCTTTTGAATTTTTCACATTTATTTGTAAGTTTCCTATTTTATACAAGAAAGTTCGTATAGATGGTTCGTTTTTTGTGAGGAATCTCATCAAATCAATATATCTTGCGTATATAGAGTTTGCATATCCACTTTTATTAGATAGATTAGCTAAATAATCTTTGTAATTCATGTTGTTTAGAAAATAGTCAATTGCTTCATTTGGATTTAATTTTGAAAGTTCATTTAATTGATATTCTAAATTTTTCATTGCATTTTTTTGTTCCTTATTATAATAAGCATTTAATCTTTCGAATGCTCTAAATGTATCTTCTGTTTTATATTTTTGATCAAAAACTTTTTTTATATCTTTATCTTTAAAAGGTAGGTTAATTTTATTATAAATTTCATATAGAGATTCAATGTTTGTTCTATCGTATGCAAGTAGAATAACTGCCATTATATCATTTTTTATAAAGTGTCTAAAAAATTTTATTTCACTTATATTGCAATAAAAAGGGATATCATATTTATTTAAATAATAAATAAGTTGTATTGCAGATAGCGAGTCCCTAAAGAGAATCGCTGTATCTTGTAATTCATTACTATATTTACGTTTTATTTCGTTAGCTATAAACATGTTTTGATTTTTTTCTTCTTTAAAATGCTTAATTATAAGTTCACTTTCTTTATTATTATAAGGTTTAATATCTTTTTTAAATCTGTTTGGATTTTTTTCAATAAATTGTTTTGCTACATTTACAATAGTTTTAGTACAACGATAATTTTTAGATAGATACATAGTTTCAGCGTTTTTATAATCTGATAAAAAGGTTTTTAATATTTCTGGATTACTGCCTCTAAATCCATAAATACTTTGATCATCATCAGCTACAAGCATTAAATTTTCATGTTTTGATGTCATTAGTTTTATAATTTCATATTGAATTAATGACATGTCTTGTGCTTCATCTACTAATATATAATCATATTTATTTTCAAACGTATTTTGTAATGGCTTGTATTCTTTTAATAAGGTATAACACATAAATAACATATCTGTGAAATCTATTTTATTCTGCTCTCTTTTGATTTGTTCGTATCTTTTATAAATCAATCCAAAACTACTAATTAAGTTATAAGAGCTGATATTAATATTATTTTTAATTTTATTAATATTAATATATGATATAAGGCTTAATATTTCTTTTTTTTCACTTGGTCTTGGTCTTCTTTTGTTTATTTCATAAAATATTTGCGATATCAACGAATTTTGTTCTTTCTCATCAATAATAGAAGGTATATTATCCATCTTATTAAAATAATATCTTAATGCTGAATTGGCAAATGAATGTATAGTAGAAAATTTTATTTTTTTCATTTCATTAAGATGGATTATGCTAGTAAATAGGCTTTCAAATCTTTTTCTTATGTCATTAACAGAAGCATTTGAAAATGATAATACTAAAATTCTTTCAGGTTTAGTTATTTTTCTAGTGACTAGATTTCCAACTCTACAACAAATGGTAGTTGTTTTTCCACTACCAGCTGTTGCTAAAGTTAAAGCTGGCCCATCAATATTATTTACTATTTTTAGCTGTTCATAACTCAACTGTAAATTCTTTTTTTCTTTTAACTTATGTAATAAGTCTATCTTAATCACCCTTTCTTATTTTTATATCTTTTATTAAAGTATATCACATTAAATTTTATTGTATATAAAACTAAAAATTAGAAATTTTTAGAAGGATTTACAATAGAGTTATAGAAAATGTTAGATAAGCATATTAGTTAAATTTAATTGAGGTGATAATCAGTATGGTTAAGAATAAAGTTTATGCTGTACGTAAAGGTAGAAAGACAGGGATATTTAAAACTTGGAAAGAGTGTAAGGATGCTGTGATTGGTTATTCAGGAGCACAATATAAAAGTTTTGATAAAGTAGAGGATGCTAGATTATATTTGAAAAATATAAATCATAATTTGCATAAAGATATTAGTCAACTAGACAATAACGAAATGATTGCTTATGTAGATGGAAGTTATGATATAAACACTAAATTTTATAGCTATGGAGTTATTATTTTTTATAAGGGTGAAAAACAGGAGTTATATGGTAGAGCACAAGACAAGAAATTAGTTAATATGAGAAATGTTGCAGGTGAAATAACAGGAGCTAAAGTTGCAATTAATTATGCTATAAAAAACAAAGCTAAAATTCTTTATCTTTACTATGACTATGAAGGCATAGAAAAATGGGCTACTGGTTCATGGAAAACAAATAAAGAAGCAACTAAAGAGTATAAAAAATTTTATAATTCAATAAGTGGTAAACTACAAGTCATATTTAATAAAGTAAAGGCCCACTCAGGTAATATTTATAATGAGGAAGCAGATCGATTAGCAAAAAAAGCTTTATTAGAAAACTTAAGTGTAGAACATGGTAAGAAATATGATTCAATTCATTTAGTAGAAAGTAAAGTGTATAAAACAAATCTTATCCCGATTTTTAACATTAGAACATCTGAAGGAAAAGAGTTTAATACAAAAAAACTAGTTGATAAATTTAAGCAGGAGTGGAGAAATGAAAACTTAAAAATAAAAGACATAGAAAATCTCAATATAGTACTAGACTGTAAAGAACTAAAAGCAATTTTTATAGTAAAAACAAAGCAGGAGGCAAAGATAGTTGAAATAGAAATAAACTAGTTTTGGAGGGGGATTTATGACGAAAAAGAGATTTAAAAAATTAAGTCTTGATAAAAGTAAAATCAATGATATTATAATAGAGTTTTGTCAAATAAATTTTAATCAATTTAAATTAAAAGAGAAAAAGGAAATTAACACTGCTACTGGCCAAACCAGATATTATATTGAAGGTGATGGTATTGAATTTACAACAGATTTTTATTTCAGAAATGATAACAAAACCAGTTTACAACCTATAGGTTCAGGTGAAGCATATAATAATTCATTAAAGTTATGTGAATTTATTAAAACACAATGTGAATTTACTGATGTAACGTCAGTTAGTTTTAGTACTAATATTAATAAAGAAAAAGTTGAATTTTTAATTGAATATTTGAATAGCATTAAAGGTGTAGAATTAGTAAAAAATGAGACAGTAAATAACGGATATGGTACATTGTATCAATTCAATAGCAATATTGGAGATAAAATAACGTTGACATATTATGAAACTACTGATAAGCTATTATATCAAGGAAAGATTATGAAACTTTATATAGAAGTAAAGAATTTATTAGAAGGATTAGTAAATTCACAAAATATTAAAGAACAATACAGTAAGAAGTTAAATATAGATAAAGAGAATATAGAAAATGAACTGAAGGAGTTGCTTCCAAATTCATATCATAAATTACACCCAACCATACTTGACTTTTTATATGATTCTCTTGTATTTAGTAAATTACAAATCCCGGTGAAAGAGTATTCTAGTTATGTATTTCCAGCTTTAAAGGCATTAGAAGGGTATATAAAAATATTATTTGGCAATAATGAAATAAGGGTTGAGAATAAATTAGGATTTGCAAAAATAGTAAATGGTAAAAGAACACCTTATTTTATTACTAATGGAACAAATAAGTTTAAGTACAGGCTAAATAAAAGTATTGTTTCGATTAATTGTCCTAAAACTTGTGCTGCACTTGAAGAGTGTTATAATTATTTTAATAAAAATAGACATAGTTTATTTCATACAGACCAGATTTTATGTACAACTACAGTGTTGACTAGAAAAGAAGATGCATTAAATATTATTTACGAAGTAATCGAATTAATAGATAGAACATATAATAGCATTAACCAATAATATTATTGGAGAGGAGGGTTGATAAAAATGAATTACTATGTAATAAAAAAGACATGTAGTAACATTTATGAGTATGTCATAATGTCTACTAGTTATATCAACCCATTTGATGAAAGAGAAGCAATAGAGAAAGAGCTTAAAAAGTTAAATTATAGAGGAAAAGTTTTATTTGATTTATTGTTGAAAAATGGTCTTAATTATAATAGATATATAGAAGTTATATATAATGGTGAAAGATTTGATATACAAACATGTAAACCTGTAGAAAATATTGATACTTCTATTAAACGGTTTTGTACTGAATTTTATAGAGATAATTGCCACTTGCTAGATAATGGTATTCTGCCGAAAGCACAACAGTTTCTAATTAGAAAGGGAATCACTATATAAACTTGCTCATGCACGATTGTGTATGAGTTTTTTAGTATATATTTTCACTGTGTATTTGAAAAAGAAGATAAGGAAAACTTAATATGTCTTGTATGTACAAATGATGATTTAAACCAAACATATATGGCAGTATTAAGTTATGAAGATGCTATGAAATGTTTAGATAATACTACACGTAGTGGAAGTAGAAGAATAACAGTTATGAGAATTGGAAGAGAACATGACTTCTATTGTTACGGAGTTGGATTTGAGGAGGAAGATTATATTAAATGTCCTGTGGATTGTACTAAATTTTTAGGAGTACAATAAAAGTAATCCAATTTTCAATGGGTTGGATGTATTATCATTTGTATGAATTTGGTTATCCAATTTGCATTGAAGGGGAAGGTGCATGTCCACCTGAAGATGTGGGAGGGATAGGTGGGTATGAAGAGTTTTTAGAAGTGATAAACGATCCTAACCATGAAGATTATGAAGGATTTCTAACATGGGCAAAGGAACAAGGATATAAAGAAAGCTGGGATATAAAATGGACAAATACATTAATGAAACAATGTTTAAAATTGAAAAAGATAAAAGTGGATAAATAAGAACTTCAAGTATTAAAGTCAGTGAAATAAATTATCTAAGTCTGGACAGTAGGAAATATAACGTTATTAGAGCAGATTATACGAGTTTATATAATAAATGATATTATTATCTAAAGTTAAGAAATATATTTTATTAAATTGAATTGAGGTATTTTTATGAGAATAGTTAGTTGGAACTGTAACATGGCTTTTAGGAAAAAACAACAAAAACTAATAGAAACTTATGATCCTGATATAGTATTAATACAAGAATGTGAAATATCCGATAAATATCATAGTATGTTTGAAAATAAAATCTGGAAGGGAGATAATGTTAACAAAGGCATTGGTATATTTAGTAAAAAAGGATTTATTTTAAAAGAATTACAAATAAATTTAGATGTTAAGTATTTTCAAATTTGTGAAGTAAATAATAAGCTCTTATTAATAAATATTTGGGCAATGAATGATATTGAAAATTCTGAACAAAGATATATAGGTCAAGTTAGTAAATTAGTAAATGAGTTAATTAAAACCAACATCTTAAATCGAAAGGTTATTATAGCGGGTGATTTTAATTGGAATAAAATTTGGGATAAAAGCAGTAGAAGATTAAAAGGAAGTATAACGGAAGTTGTTGAAAAGGTTAAACTGTTTAATATAGAAAGTATTTATCATAATGAATTTAATCAAAAATTTGGTGAAGAAAGTATTCCTACTTTTTATATGTATAGAAAAAGAGATAAACTTTATCATACAGATTATGTTTTTATGTCAAATTTAATTCAAACAGTAGACTTTAAAGTTGGAAAATATAAAGAATGGAATGATTATAGTGACCATATGCCGTTAGTGATTGAAGTAGAGTAGTAGTTATTCAAGAACTTGTAATTATCATAAAAACACTTAGAGTAAAATTTAAGTAGGCAAAACTATCAAAAAAATATTAAAGATGCCCGAAGGC
>NZ_ARZA01000211.1 GCF_000387765.1 Caldisalinibacter kiritimatiensis | reverse complement strand
CGCTGCCAAATTTGTTTTTTTATTTTTTGTGGAACGCCGAACCCGGTTCAGCGTTCCTTTTTCATTCCGTAATTTTAAATGTCATTCTTACATATAAATATATTATTGAATATTTATTATATGGGGGAGTGACATGGAAGAAATAATCAAGGTTACTCAAAATAAGTGTAAGCAGTGTTACTCGTGTGTTAGAAATTGTCCTGTTAATGCAATTCAAATAAAGGATGGTCAAGCTACTATAATCCACTCTAGATGTATAAGCTGTGGAAATTGTATAAAAACATGTCCTCAAAATGCTAAAATAGTTTTAGATGGAAAAAAAGCAACCCTCGATATTTTAGAATACTATGATAACGTGATTGCATGTTTAGCTCCTTCCTTTGTTGTAAGCTTTCATTCATATCCGTATAAAAAAGTAGTAGGGGCATTAAAGGAGTTAGGCTTTTCTGAAGTATGGGAAGTTGCAGTAGGAGCAGAGGAATTATCTAGAGAACTAGACAAATATCTCACTAATACTATAAATAAAAAACCTTTAATTAGCACACCATGTCCCGCTTTTATAAGAATGATAGAAAAACACTATCCAGAGATTATTGAGAATTTATTACCCTTTTTATCACCAATGATTGCTGCAGCTAAGATTATTAGAAGTATAAAAAAAGATAAAGATTTAAAAATTGTTTTTATTGGTCCATGTATTGCTAAAAAAGCTGAAGCTATTGAATCACAGTTTGAAGGATTAGTAAATAGTGTTTTAACCTTTGATGAGATTAAAGAATTATTTTCACGAAGGAATATTAACTTAAGTAATGTGAAAGAGCAAGAATTTGATAGTGCATATTGCAACGAAGGAAAACTTTTTCCTTTGTCAGGAGGCTTATTATATAACTTAAAAGCAAGTAAAGGCTTTAAAGAAAGTGATTATATATGTATAGAAGACAAAGAAGGATGTCTTGAACTAATAGATGCTATATCTAAAGGAAATATATCTGCTAAATTTGTTGATGTTCTAATGTGCAAGGGTTGTATAGAAGGTCCAAAAATAGATAGTGAATTAAACCATTATGAAAAAATAAGTACACTATATAAATTTTATGAAGAAAGTAAAAGTAAGAGTACAAATATAAACTATAATGTAGATTTAAACCGATATTTCAGAAACAGAAGAAATGTTTTACCTTATCCTACAGAAGAAGAAATAAAAGAAGTTCTTAGAAAAACTAATAAGTATACTAAAGAAGATGAATTAAATTGTGGTGCATGTGGATACAATACTTGCAGAGAAAAGGCAATAGCAGTTGTTCAAGGAATAGCAGAAGTTGAAATGTGCTTACCTTATTTATTATCAAAGAAAACTAAGCTTAATGAACAATTATCTCAAAAAATCAAAGAAATAACTTTACTTAAAGAAGAATTAGAAACTATTATAGAATCATCATATGATGGGTTAGTAGTGACAGATGGAGAAGGAAAAATATTAATGACTAACAAAGCATGGAATAAAATGATTCAATATAATTCTGATATAAAGGATAGTTTTGTTCAAGAAATGGAGGATAAGGGAATAATATTTCCTTCGGCTACTCTGTTAGCGTTAAAAGAAAAGAGAAGAATATCCTTTGTGCAAAAAATGAAAAGTGGAAAAGAATATTTAGCTACAGCTACCCCTATTTTTAATGAAGATAAAGAAATAACTCGAGTAGTCTCAAATATAAGAGATATAGCAGAGCTTAATCGGTTAAAACAACAAATTGAAGAAACTAAAAAGTTACAAAAATATCATAATAAAAATGATAGTGATATTGATAGAGTCAAAATTGAAAGTAAAAACATTGTAGCAAACAGCATGGAATTTGGTAGGATTCTTCAGACAGCTAGTAAAGTTGCCTCTGTTGATTCTACAATATTAATTTTTGGAGAATCAGGGGTAGGTAAGGAAGTAGTGGCAAAATTTATTCATAGTTTAAGCACAAGAAAGGATAATCTTCTCATAAAGATAAATTGTGGTGCTATACCTGAAAATTTAATAGAATCTGAATTATTTGGTTATGAAACAGGGGCTTTTACAGGAGCTAAAAAGAAAGGAAAACCTGGACTAATACAGCTTGCAGATACAGGTACATTGTTTTTAGATGAAATAGGGGAGATGCCACTTAATGTACAAGTTAAGTTACTAAGGGTTTTACAGGATAAAAAATTTACACCTATTGGGGGGACTAAAGAAAAAAGTGTAGATGTTAGAATTATTGCAGCAACTAATAGGAATCTATATGATATGGTTAAAAAAGGTGAATTTAGAGCTGATTTGTATTATAGATTAAATGTTGTTCCACTGGAAATTCCACCTTTAAGAAAGAGAAAGTCTGATATACTACCATTATGCTATCATTTCTTGCAAATTTTTAATGAAAAATACGGATGCAATAAAGAACTAACTAGTGAAGTAGAAAAAGTGTTATTAAAATATAGTTGGCCAGGAAATGTAAGGGAGCTTGAAAATCTAGTTGAACGAATAGTTGTAACTACTAGTCCAGATGTAATTGAAGCAAAGGATTTACCTATGTTTTTACTACAGTCCAGTGATGATATATGTGAACATATAAAGATAGATGGAATAGTACCTTTGAAAAAAGCTACAAATATGCTTGAGAAGAAACTTATTGAAAGAGCTTATAAAAAATATAACACTACATATGAAATGGCAGAAGCTTTAGGAGTAAACCAGTCTACAGTGGTTAGAAAGATACAAAAATATATTAAAAATAATGCTTTAGAGCATAATTAAATGCAGAACTGCATTAAGGTTGAAAGCAGCGTAAGTTTTTCGCTGCTTTTTTTTCGTTTATTTTACTAACTTTTTAATACCTATTACCCTTGATTTTACTTTATTATTTTCAATTTTAAATTTCACTTATAGGCATTGGCACAATAAATGCAGTATATAAGGGTGAATTAAAAATGAGGGGAGAGGGAGTTATGGCTTATAGAGAGATTTATGACAAGTTAAGAAAAACTGCTGAAGATGAATTAGAGAAGAAAAGAAAAAAGAAGAAAATAAGAGCGGTTTTAGGTTATTCGATGTGTAGTGTTTCTGTTGGAGCAAATGAAGTTTTGAGCGCATTAGAGGAGGTCTTAGTAGAAGCAGAGATAGATAATGTCATAATAGAGACTACTGGGTGTACTGGACTTTGCTCAAAGGAGCCTTTACTTGATGTTTATACCCCTGAAGGTTATAGATACACTTATGAACTAGTAACACCTAAGAAAGCTAGAGCTATTTTAATTTCACATTCTTTCTATGATGAAGAGATAGAAGATTGGTTACTAAAAATGTAGATGGGGGGATGGGGAATGGGTAATGTTATATCAGAAATAGTAGATAGAATAGGGAATACACCTGACAAATTATTAGAAGTATTAATACAGACTCAACAAAAATCAAAACAAAATTATGTAACAGAAAGTGAACTTAGGACTATATCAAAATTATTAGATGTACCTTTTAGTAAAGTCTATGGAGTAGCTACATTTTACTCTATGCTATCTGTAAAGAAAAGAGGGAACTACGTTATTCAGATATGTAATAGCGGTCCTTGCTATATAAATGGTGCTGGTGATTTAGTATCTTTTATTGAAGAACTTTTAGATATAAAAATGGGTGAAATAACTAATGATGGTGTGTTTTCATTAGAATATACCAGTTGTATAGGAGCTTGTGACAAAGGACCGGCTATAAAAATAAATGATAAAGTATACGGTAATTTAAACAAAACTAAGATAGTTGAAATAATAGATAAATTAAGAAAGGAGGTACTTATGAATGATGAATTTAGTATCTAGGTTATGCGGTAAGATAAATCCCATATCTGTTAAAGATTATAGAGAATATGATGGATTAAAGGCTTTAGAAGTGTGCTTATTTAATCGAGAGCCTAATGAACTAGTTGATATAATAAAACAGTCTAACTTAAAGGGAAGAGGAGGAGCTGCATTTCCAACAGGGTTAAAATGGGAATTTGTAGCATCAGAAAATAATGATACTAAATATGTGGTTTGTAACGCAGATGAAGGAGAACCAGGAACATTTAAAGATAAAGTCTTATTAGAGGGTTGTCCATTACAGATAATTGAAGGAATGATTATAGCAGGATACGCTGTTGGGGCTAATAATGGATATATTTATATAAGAGGAGAGTATCCAAGGGCTAAAAAATTACTGATAGATGCTATTTCTAACTTAGAAAAAGAAGGATATCTAGGTCAAAACATACTTGGGCAAGAGTTTTCTTTTAATATTGAAGTTAGGTCAGGTAGTGGTGCATATATATGTGGAGAAGAAACTGCTTTAATAAAATCTATTGAAGGTGATGCAGGAAGAGCAAGACATAAACCACCTTATCCTCCTAATGAAGGACTATGGGGAAAACCAACATTAGTAAACAATGTAGAAACATTGGCTAATATACCACTGATAATTAATATGGGACCAGAAGAATATAAAAGATATGGAACTTCATCAAGTAATGGTACTAAGCTAATTTCTGTTTCAGGTTGTGTAGTAAACAAAGGAGTGTTTGAAGTAGAGTTTGGAATTACACTTAGGGAAATATTATTTGATATTTGTGGAGGATTAAAGGATGGAAAACAATTAAAGTTCATCCAGTTAGGAGGAGCTTCTGGAGCTTGTTTACCAGAAGAATTATTAGATACTAAGCTAGATTTTGATGAACTAAGAAAATTAGATATTAGTCTAGGTTCAGGAGCTATTTTAGTAGTAGATGATACAGTAGATTTATTAGGATTTGTAAAAACTACAATGGAATTTTTCAAACATGAATCCTGTGGTAAATGTGTTCCTTGTAGAGAAGGAAACAAACATATAGTTAAAATATTAGATAGAATAATACAAGGAAATGGTACGGAAAGAGATTTAGACTTATTAAAGAATATTTCAATGGTTATGAGGGATTGTTCATGCTGTGGTCTAGGTCAGGCGGCACCTACAGCACTTATAACTACAATGAGATTTTTTGAAGATGAGTATAATGACCTTATACATCACCATTATAAAAAAGATATAGATAAATTAAATAGAGAGGTGATTGTTAATGGGTAAAGTAAGTGTCAATATAAATGGAAAAGATGTAACAGTAGATGAAGGTACTACAATACTTGAAGCTTGTAAAAAAATAAATATTAAAATTCCAACCCTTTGCAATCACCCAGATTTAGAAACAAAAGGAAATTGTAGAATATGTATAGTTGAAGTAGAGGGGCAAAAAATATTTTCAGCTGCATGTTGTACCACTGTAAGGGATGGTATGAAGATAAAAACTAATACTAAAAGAGTTAGGGAAGCTAGAAAAATAATAATGGAGCTTATAATCTCTAGTCATAGGGACGAGTGTTTATCCTGTGTTAGAAGCAATAATTGTGAATTACAAACTTTAAGTAAGGAATTAAATGTTAACAATGTTACTTTTGATAAAAATATAAGACCAATAAAGATTGATAAATCAAGTCCAGCAATTGTAAGGGACCCTAGTAAATGTATAAAATGTGGTAGATGTGTAGAGGTATGTCACGATGTTCAAGGAGTTGGAGCTATATATAATGCATTTAGAAGCTCAGATATGGAAATTTCTTTACCATTTGAAGCTAAATTAGATGATGTTGAGTGTGTTTACTGTGGCCAATGTATTAATGTATGTCCTGTTGGAGCTATATATGAAAAGGATGACACAGAAAATGTGTGGGACGCTATAGAAGATAAAAATAAACATGTTATAGTACAAATAGCACCAGCTGTAAGGGTTTCTTTAGGTGAGGAAATAGGGATGGAACCAGGAAGTATAGTTACAGGTAAGATAGTAGCGTTTTTAAGAAGAATAGGCTTTGATAAAGTATTTGATACTAATTTTGCAGCTGATTTGACTATTATGGAGGAAGGTAATGAATTATTATATAGACTAAAGAATAATGGTACATTACCTATGATGACTTCGTGTAGTCCTGGATGGATAAGATATATTGAATTTTTCTACCCAGAATTATTAGATCATGTATCTTCTTGTAAATCACCTCAACAAATGTTTGGAGCTTTGGCTAAATCCTATTACACACAGAAATTTAATATAGACCCTAAAGATATAGTAGTAGTTTCAATAATGCCTTGTACAGCAAAAAAAGCAGAGGCTATAAGAAAAGAAATGAATGATAGCGGCCATCAGGATGTAGATATAGTGTTGACAACTAGGGAATTAGGAAGGATGGTAAAGGAGTCAAGGATACTGTTAGAAGAGTTACAGGAAGAAGAGTTTGACGCGCCTCTAGGAATATCAACAGGTGCGGCAGCTATTTTTGGTTCTACTGGTGGAGTTATGGAAGCAGCATTAAGAACTGTTTACGAAGTAGTTACTGGTGAGGAATTAGAAAATATTGATCTTTATGATTTAAGGGGAATTGAAGGGTTTAAGGAAAGTATAGTTAAAATAGGGGAATTAGAGGTTAAGGTTGCTGTAGTAAACAGTTTAAAAAATGCTAAAAAGATATTAGAAATGATTAAGAAGGGTGAATGTGATTATCACTTTGTAGAAGTAATGTGTTGTCCTGGTGGATGTATAGGTGGTGGAGGTCAGCCTATACCAGGGAACAATGAAATTAAAATGAAACGGATAGATGGAATTTATTATGTAGATAAGGGTCTATCTATTAGAAAATCTCATAAAAATCCAGCAGTTTTACAAGTTTATAAAGAATATTTAGGTGAGCCTCTTGGAGAAAAATCTCATAAATTACTTCATACCCATTATAATTATAAAAGCAAATAGAAGAGCGGCCGAAAGGTCGCTTTTTAATTTAAATTAAAAATTATAAACCAAGCCCTCTAGGCATACAATTAAGTAGTTAATGTTAGGGGGCTTTTGAATGAAGGATAAAGCATGGATAAAGCTATCTAGTATATATATTGGAACAATAATAGGAGCAGGATTTGCATCAGGACAGGAAATAATGCAGTTTTTTGGTGGATATGGATATAGGGGCTTGTTTGGAGTGATGATAGCATCTTTTTTATTTTCTACTATAGGAGCAACAGTCATGTATTCAGTTTACAAGTATAAAATCAAGGGGTATGAAGATTTCATAAAGCCTATATTAGGATATAGATTAAGTAAATTAGTTGAGATAATTATAAGTTTATTTTTATTTACTAGTTATTGTGTTATGTTAGCTGGAAGTGGTGCTATTTTTTATCAACAGTTTCAGTTATCTTATACATTAGGCATATATATAATGGCTTTATGTACATTATTAACTTTTTTATTCAGCATAAAAGGAATATCAGTAGTAAACGTAATTATTGTCCCTTTATTATTAATAGGGATAATTATTATAGGTATTATGATAATTTTAAAAGAAGGACTAGTGTTTAGTAATTTAAATTATGGAAGTAATAGTACAATTACGGGAAATTGGTTAATTTCATCAATACTATATGTAAGTTATAATAGTATATCAGCAATTGTAATTATAACATCACTTTTATCAATAATTAAAAACAAAAAAGCTGCTATTAAAGGTGGGGTATTTGGAGGTATAGGACTTGGAATATTAGCCTTATTTATATTGATTCCATTACTTATTTTATATACAGACGTATATAATGTTGAGATTCCAATGTTAAAAGTTGCAGGACGATTAGGAAATGCAGGCAAGTATATATATAGTCTTATATTATGGGGAGCTATGTTTACAACAGCTATTGCAAGTGGTTACGGATTTATTAGAAGAATTTCAACTTTATTTAATATCAACGAAAAATTTTTTTCAATAATATTTTGCTTTATAAGTATACCTTTAGCTAGTATTGGATTTTCTAATTTGGTATTGACGTTATATCCTATATTTGGATATTTAGGATTTATAATGTTAGTCCTTGTTTTTGGAAGTTTAATATACAGAAAAGGGAAAAATATTTTTTAATCGTTTACTACTCATGAATATTTAAGAAGGATTTTATACATTATAGGCGAATTATAAAAATAAGGAGGAAAAAAGGTGAAACAGAATACTAAAAGAAGAACAGAAAATAAAAATAACAAGAAAATAGGAAGATTTATTTTATTGTTTATCATAGTAAGTATAGCTTTATCTAGTACTACATTTAGGAACAATATAATTGAGTTTTTAAGCCAAAAAAATAAAACAATTAGCATAGAAGAGAAAATAAATATAAATTGTAATAACAACATCAAAGTAAAAATATTTAAAGATAATATAATACAACAAAATAATAGTAATCTGATTTCATATGATATTAATGGAAACAAGAAATGGGAAAAACCTATACCTTATGAAAAGTTTTTAGTTCATATAGGAAATGAAAAAATATATATGGGTAATACAGTATCAGGTGAAATAACTGCATTGAACGAAAATGGACAAGTTGTATGGAAATACGAACCTAAACAGTCCATTACTCAAATATTTGAGCAAAAAGGAAATCTGTTTGTTTTACTCAAACCAAGTAATGACCTAAATCAAGTTAATGTAGTAAATGAAAAGGGTGAATTAGTATCTAATTTAGTATCAAATGAAGGGAATTTTATATATGGAAATATATCTAATAATGAAAAAACATTGGCGCTTACTGCATTAGATACAAGTGACAATATTATTAAAAGTAAGTTATTACTGTATTCACCTAGTGGTAATCTTTTATGGCAAGAAAGTTTTGAAAATGAAATTCTACAATATATAGATTTTATAGGAGAAGATATAATAATTGTTTCTGATAAGAAAATAAGTCTTTTTAACAAGAATAAGAAGTTACTATGGAGTAGAGATATTTCAGGAAAAATAAAAGATATAAAAATTTATAACAATAAGATATATTTGTTAACAAACCAAGGAACTGATTTATTAGAAGTAGTTTCTTTAAAGGGGAGAACAGAGGATAATATAGAAATAAAAGAAGAATTACAAACTATATATTCATATAAAAAACATATATTTTTAGTAGGTAAAAATAACGTAATTGGTATATCAGGGAATGATAAATTTGTAGAATATAGTACAAATAACAATATAGAATACTTTAGTATGGCTAATAAAAAAGTTTTATTATTTACAGATAGTGGGGTAAAAGTAGGCTATATAGTAAACCGAAATGCTAAATAGAGGTAGGTGACATCATTGAATTGGGTAGATCTAATAGTGATTATTATATTAGTAACTAGTAGTTTAAGGGGGTTAGTCAAAGGGTTTATAATATCGTTATTTAATTTAGTGGGTTTTTTTATAGCGGCATACATTGCAAAGTTGTACTATCCAGTTTTAGTTGGGTATATATATAAAAATACTAATTTTATAAACAGAATAGAGAGTTTTATATATGAAAGAGTATTCAAGATAATGGAAGGAAATGAGAATGGATTGGATAAAGATTTAATAATAAATGGGTTTAAGCTACCAGCTCCAATAAAAGAAAGTTTGGGCAATAATATTAATTTACATACAGGAGAAATAACTAAGTCTATAGGTCAAGCACTAGCTAATGAGTTCACCTATATATTTGTAACTATTATAAGTATTATTATTGTATTTTTAGCTGCTAAAATTTTACTTGCTATAGTAGTACATGTTGTAGATAGCATAGCTAAATTACCAATATTAAGAACTTTTAATAGACTTACAGGGTTTGCTTTTGGATTAATTAAAGGGGTACTTATAATCTATATAATATTTGCAATATTAACTCCAGTAATATCCATGTTTCCAGAGGGTTTTATTGCTACTGGAACCTACGAATCAACTTTGGGTAGTTATTTTTATACTCAAAATGTCATAATTAATTACTTAAGTGGAAAGGGGTTTATAATTTAAAGGGAGGGATTTTATGCCTGGTAAAAATGATAAAGTCTTAGGATTGATTTTAATTTTAATAGGGATAGGGGTGTTATTGTTAAATACTAACCTGTTACCTAAGGGAGTAGTATTAGCAGCGGTTGGAGTGGCTTTTTTAATAGGATATTCTAATAAAAAGATTACAGGATATTTAGTTTCTGGACTAATATTAATTGCGTTAGGAATAGGCTCTATTGCGAATGAATTTAGCTTTACAACAACAGATTTAAGTGGACCTCTATTTTTATGGGCATTAGGTATGGCGTTTTTGGTAATATATTTTGTAAAAAATATAAAGGGGTTTATATATCCAGGATGCATATTGCCAGCCATAGGAACTTTTGTATTAATACAAGATATGTATGATTCAGATTTATTATGGGTATTTTTTCTATTGATAGCGCTTTCATTCTTTGTTGTATATTTACTTGAATTTAGGAAGCAAAATGTTAGTTGGCCTCTTATACCGGCTTCAGTATTAGCTGTAATATCAGTTATATTTTTCTTAATATCAGAGAATATAATCAGTAATGACTTTTGGAGAATAGTATCATATATTTGGCCATTATTATTAGTAATAGCTGGGGTTAGGATAATATATAATAGCAGGAGATAAGACATATAAAAGACGTGCAAGAGATGATGTATGAGAAAACATATAATTTAAAAATTGAAATAAATGAATCATAACTTAAATATATTTTATTATTGTTTTGTACAAAGCTGAAAGCGGCCTATATAGGCCGCTTTCAGCTTTTTACTCTACGAATACTTCTACTTTTTCTCCATCTTCACTTTCAACATCTACTATTTTACCTTCAGCACCATTTTTTATTGCTTCTATAATTTCATTCAAGTCAATGTCTTCAAAGTGGGAGTCCTTAAGCTCAGGTGAGAATTTTGTGGCAAATTTTAATCCGACGTCTACTAATGCAATTGGTAAATTAACTTTTACTTTTGTATTATCTTCTGGGTCATAAACTCTTACTTTTATCCACTTGGCATTTGTATTAATAACTTCTGATTTCTTTTCCTCTAATGCACTTAAAAGGTCAGCTCCCTGTTCTGCAGTAATTTTCCCATCTTGAATCATTTTAATAATCTCTAATCTTTCTTCTTTTAAATTATTAGTCATTTTATAAAACCCCCTGTTTAATTAATATTAATTGAGCCATTTGAAGTAGAAGCTTTTATTCTTATATATTTATCGCTATTATCTTTACTATACCCCGTTATTCTTTTTCTTCCTAAGTTATTTTGGTCATTAACTTCGTATATTAAAGGAAATCCAACTTTAATGTTTCCCATTGAGGTCTTTGCATCTACCACAAAATTTGCTTTAGTATCAGTAAAAGATATATCAATTTTACCGTTAGAAGTAGTTAATTCCAAATATTGAGAATAATTAGTTGGAATGCTATATCCTTTAATAGAGCCATTTGATGTTGTAGCTTTTATTGATTTAATATTGCAGCGTTCTACCAAGATGTAGTTATTAGAAGTAGATAATACAGCATTATCCCCTTCGGCATTTTGTAATGATATTTTTCCATTTTTAGTAAAGAGATTGATATCTTGGCTTTTTACATTTGTAAGAAAAATAGATGAATTAGTTGTATCGCATAAAATATTTTTAGTGTTTATACCTTCTAAAATAATTTTACCATTTGTAGTAAGAACATTAATTTTTCTATACTCTTTTTGAGGTACAAATACTTCTAACTTCGCACCTAAGTTATTATATTTCGGTCTAAATGAAATAATATCATCATTTTCTACTATTTCATAAATTTCTGAGAGATTTTCTAGCTTATTTCCTTTTATTTGACATGTAGCCTTCACAAAAACCTTATTTTTATTCCAAGAAGATATACTGACTTTTCCATTAACTCCTATAAATTCGAAAGCTGGGTTAGCAATGTTACTAATGTCTTTTTCTAGAGTTTCAGTAACAGTTTTATAATTTCCGAAGGTTAAACCGTCAAAATTAATATTGTTAACTAAATCTACTATTCTTTCAGCTATAGAAGTTGTACTTTCGGCTAAATCTACTCCAAGCTTCTCCATTTTACTACCTAGATTTTCAGTTTTATTTTCTATCTTATCTACAATGGATTCTATTTTTTGCTCAAAGCTTTGTGAATTTTGCTGAGTGTTATTTTTTTTGTTGCTCATATTATCAGTTTTGTTAACAGCAGTATTTATTAATTCATTTGTTTCTTTTGTTTCACTTTCATCTAAGGCATCTAGTAGCTTTGCGGCTTCTTCACTTGATATCTTTTCTTCTTGGAGCATATTTAATATCATCATTCTTTCTTCTTCATACACACCAATACCCCCCTAAATTATTCTTTAAGCAGTTTAACCGCTTCTTCAGCACTGATTTCTCCAGCACTTAACTTAGCTAAAATCTCTTTTCTGTCAACTTTAGGTGAATACTTTGCAGTATATCCTAATGCCTCTATAACATTTTCTAATTTGTTTCTAACAGTAGGATAAGAAATTCCTAGCTCTTTCTCTATTTCTTTTATATTTCCTCTGTTTTTAATGAAAACTTCTACAAAATGTTTTTGCTCATCATTTAATTTACAGAACTTACATAGATTAAATCTCCCTTCTAATGAGGTATCACAATAGTTACAATGAAGTTTAGTAACTTCCATTTCGTGATTACATACTGGACATCTACCTATTGCTTCTTTTTTCATTTTCTTCACTCCTTTCTATAAGGTTGATATTTTTACAACTGCATCTTCACTTATTACATCTACGATGTCACAAGGACCATGTTCTTTTAGAGCATCTAAAATTTCCCCTAAATCAATATCATCTATTTTAGCTAAATATTTTTTAGAATGTTCATCCATATCCTTACTGTGCTTTGCAGCAATTGAAGAAAACTTTATGCCAAGATTACCTAATGTCTTTATTAACCAAAATGGTAACGGAGGTAAATTAATAGTTTTGTTTTCTGACTTGTCAATTATTTTAATTTTTAGCTTAGTGGCTTTATTTATTGGTTGTGTATTTGTAGAAGGGTTTATCTTATTGATTAAAGCTATAGCTTCTTTAGTATTTATTTTCCCCGTTGACAGTTGGTATAAAACTGCATTAACCTCTTTTTTCAATTGATTATCCCCCTTAAATAAGTCATAAAATTAAATTAACAACCTTAATAAAATTAAAATATGATTTGATATATATTAATATTTTTAAAACTAAACTTTAATATTTCAATTTCTAATTATATCATATTACTGATTTTGAAAAATGTCAACTAAAAATTAAGAAAATTAATAATAATATTTAAAAAATTGAAGTTGATTTAAAAATGTATAGATTAAATCAATGATTCGACTTATAGTTATAGACAATATCTATAGCTACATCTATTTAGTTAAGGGGTCATTAGATATATAATTATAATATAGTATAAATATTTAGGAGGGTATTTGATATGACAAAAGAGGTAGATGCAAGGGGACAGGCATGTCCAAAACCAGTCATAATGACTAAAAATTCGTTAAATGAAATAACTGATGGTACTATTACTACAATTGTAGATAATGAAGTTGCTAAAGAAAATGTAATAAAATTGGTTAAGAGCTTAGGATTTAATTATAAAGTAGATAAAAGTAGTGACAGTGAGTTTTATGTTCATATAACGAAAGGTGATGGAGAAAAGGAAGATGCACCGGCCACATGTCCACCAAATATATTCAAAGATATGACTATTGTATTTGGTTCAGATAAACTAGGGCAAGGTTCAGATGAATTGGGTAAAATATTAGTTAAAGGTTTTATTTATAGTCTTACTGAAGCAATACCATATCCTGCAACACTAGTATTTTTAAATAGTGGTGTAAATCTTACAACAGAGGGTTCAGAGGTTATAGAAGACTTAAAGAAATTAGAGGAACAAGGTGTAGAAATTCTTACTTGTGGAACGTGTCTTGATTTTTATGGAATTGAAGATAAGCTTAAAGTAGGAGAAGTAAGTAATATGTATACTATAGTAGAGAAAATTAAAAATGCAGCTAATACTGTGACATTCTAAGTTATTATAAATGAAAGAGTGATAAAAGTGATAGAAGAAACATATTTTGTAATGACCTTTGATTCAACCCATTATGCAATAAAGGCAGAAAAAGTATTAAAAGAAGAAAAAATAGATATAAGAACAATACCTACTCCTAGAGAAATAACTGCAAGCTGTGGATTAGCAATAAAATTTAGTGAAGACTTACTAGAGGATGTTAAAAGAACAGTTGAAGAAAAGAAGTTAAATAGAAGCGGTATATATAAAATAATGAGAAATAAAAATGGAAGGACTGCAGAGAGGATAAATGTAGAAACGTTATAAAAGACGTATATGATGACGTTAGAGTAGACGTAGTAAAAGACGGAAAAAACGTTGCACATTTTATTTTACGTTATATAGCACTGTACGTGTATTGAAAAAGTATATTTACATTATAGGTTGTAATTAAGTCGAATATAAGTTTTAAAGGTAGAGAGAATATTTGTAAGATTATTATCGAAAAGCGAAAGGCGAACAGCGAACAGCCTAATTCTTTCCAATACTCTCCTGAGAACTAAGAACTGACTAAAAAGCTACTAACTACTAACTAACAAATCGACAAAGTCGACTCTATTCTTTATAAAATGGTATAAATATTATATAATATAAATAAGAGATTGTAACATCAGATTAGGAGTGATAGCTTTGCCTATGAAGCTAAATGTAGGAGATATAGTTCAATTAAAAAAGAAACATCCTTGTGGAGAAGATAAGTGGGAAATAATGAGAACTGGAATAGACTTTAGAATTAAGTGTCTAGGATGCAACAGACAAGTTTGGATGCCTAGAAGAGACTTAGAAAAAAGGATTAAAAAAATAATAGATACTTCTGAAGAATATAATGAAATATAATAAGATTGTTACAAATAATTAATAAGCAATGAGTTGTTGAAAATACTGAATTACTAAAAGGCCTAGTGCTTACATGTTGGACAAATTCGACTTATTTTGATAAACTATAGATGTGGAAAACGTTTTACTTTGCATGTAATGTATATATTTACATATTATAGGAGGTGCCAATTATGAACTTAAATTATGCAAAACGCATGGATGGGATAAAGGCTTCTGAGATTCGTGAGTTATTAAAGCTTACACAAAGACCTGAAATAATATCTTTTGCAGGAGGATTACCAGCTCCTGAATTATTCCCGGTTGAAGAAGTTAAAGAAGTAATGCAAGAGGTTATAGAAGAGCATGGAAGAAATGCACTACAGTACAGCACTACAGAAGGATATACTCCACTTAGAGAAAAAATAGCTGAAAGAATGAAAATAGTAGGAGTAGATGTTACTGCTGATAATATTCTTATCACTAGTGGTTCTCAACAAGGGCTTGATTTCACTGGAAAGATATTCTTAGATGAAGGTGACGTAGTTTTATGTGAAAGTCCAAGTTACTTAGGTGCTATTAATGCTTTTAAAGCATATCAGCCAAAGTTTATAGAAGTACCTACTGACGACTATGGAATGATACCAGAAGAACTAGAAAAAATACTTAAAACAACAGAGAACGTAAAAGTGATTTATGTAATACCAGATTTCCAGAATCCAACAGGAAGAACTTGGTCAGTTGAAAGAAGAAAGAAATTAGTTGAGCTTGCTAACAAATATGATTTACCAATAGTTGAAGATAATCCATATGGTGAGTTAAGATTTGAAGGAGAAATTCCACCATCAGTTAAGAGTTTTGATACTGAAGGTAGAGTTATATATCTAGGTTCATTCTCAAAAACTTTCTGTCCAGGATTTAGAATAGGTTGGACATGTGCAGCTCCTGAAGTTCTTAATAAATATATTTTAGTTAAACAAGGTGCTGACTTACAAGCTAGTACAGTATCTCAGATGACAGTTAATAGATTCTTAGAAAAATATGATTTAGATGAGCACATTGAAAAGATAAAAGCAGTTTATAGAAAGAGAAGAGATTTAATGCTTAAGACAATGAAAGAAGAATTACCAGAAGGCATTAAATTCACTCATCCAGAAGGTGGTTTATTTACTTGGGTTGTATTACCTGAACATATAAATGCTAGAGAATTAGCTGAAAAAGCTATAGAGAAAAAGGTAGCATTTGTACCAGGAGGTTCATTCTTCCCTAATGGAGGTAATGAAAATACATTAAGACTTAACTATTCAAATATGGACGAAGAAAGAATAGTTATAGGCGTTAAGAGATTAGCGGAAACTATTAAAGAAATGTTATAGATAAAAACCCCCTTGAAATTCAAGGGGGTTTTTGCTTTAAATGTATTGCAATAGGTTATAATAAGTGATATAATACTAGGTTGTAACATATCCTTGCTCAATCTATCTTAAATTGAGCCGTTAGTCCAAAAGGAGGTGAAACAGATGACAAAGTACGAAGGAGCATTTATCTTCGTTCCTACAATGGAAGAAGAGGAAAGAAAAACTTTAATAGACAGATTAAAAGGAATCATTGAAAGCAATGGTTCAGTAGAAAATGTTGATGAATGGGGAAATAGAAAGTTAGCTTACGAAATCAAAGACTTCAAAGAAGGATACTATGTATTCATCAACTTTACAGCAGAATCTGACGTTGTGAATGAATTAGACAGAGTATCTAAGATAACTGACAGCATTATGAGACATATGGTTATTAGAGAAGAAGAGTAATCGATAAGGTGGTGTATTAATGAATAGTGTTGTTTTAATAGGAAGATTAACAAGAGATCCGGAGCTAAGGTTTTTACCTGGAAACGGTAGAGCAGTTGCCACCTTTACTATAGCAGTAGATAGACCATTTACGAATGCTCAAGGAGAAAGAGAAGCAGATTTCTTAAGAATAGTAGTTTGGGGTAGACAGGCTGAAAATTGTGCCAATTACCTTGGTAAAGGTAGACTTGTTGGAGTTCAAGGAAGAATCCAGACCAGGTCATATGATACAAATCAAGGAGATAGAAGATACGTAACTGAAATAGTAGCAGATAGAGTACAATTTCTTGACTGGGGAGATAGTAATCAAGGAAATGTTCAAGGTACAACTACTCAGGATGATTTTGTAGAAGCAGATGGATTTCATCCAGTAGACAATGATGATATTCCATTCTAGAAGGAGGGGAAAAGATTGGCTGCAAGAAGAAGAAGACGTAGAAAAAAAGTATGTAATTTCTGCGCTGATAAAATAGAAAAAGTAGATTACAAAGATGTAGATAAATTAAAGAAGTACATTACTGAAAGAGGAAAGATTTTACCAAGAAGAATTAACGGAAATTGTGCACGTCATCAACGTCAATTAACTAGAGCAATAAAAAGAGCAAGAAATATAGCTTTATTACCATATACAACTGACTAAATGAAAAAAGGAGAAGTGAATCCTCACTTCTCCTTTTTTAGTATATAAAGAAAAGTGTAATTATTGTAAAACAAGCTTAATAGTTATATTATATAGATATAAAACAATAAGGAGTGATTTTATGAACAATAAAATAACTACAACTAGTTATATAACTAGAACAGGTATCTTATTAGCTTTAGCATTAGTATTTCAAATTGGCTTTCAAAGCTTTGCACAACCAGCTGTTGGGCCATTAGTAAATATGGTTCTATTAATTAGTGCTGGTATGGTAGGTACTCTTTCTGGAGTTATTGTAGGATGCTTTACGCCTTTAATAGCTTTAATGGTTGGAATAATGAAATTACCTGCTTTATTACCATTCATTATGATAGGAAATGCATTATATGTAATAATATTTAATTTTATGAGAGGGAAAATTACTCCAGGTGGAGAATATATTGGATTAGCAGTTGCAGCTTTAGGTAAATTTGCATTTTTAGCATTAACTATTAGATATATAGCGGCAAAACTTTTCCTTGCAAACTTACCAGCTCAAAAGCTTAAAGTAATTATAGGAATATTTTCACTACCACAGCTGTATACAGCATTAGTTGGAGGTATAATTGCATTAATAATCTTAAAATTAATCCCTGAAAAATATCGTTATTCTAAGTAGAGAGTAACATATTAATTTACATAATGTATAGGGATAGTACAAACAAAAAAGGTTATTAATCTATACTGGAGAGAATTTTTCTCTCCAGTTTTTATTTGACATAGATATATATAGTATGTAAAATCTTAATAAAGATATTTATGAAACGTAGAAAAATACTAATATTAAGACTAATGGCAATATATGAGTATCATGAGTTTTTGCAGTTCAATTAACATTTAAAGGAATTATATATTAAAAAATAGAAATAGATAAAGTAAATATACTTTATATTTGATATAATAAGAGTTTGAGGGGGATGTGAAATGAATAGTAAAGATAAAAATATAGATATAACAAGAAATATTAAAATTATAGAGTGGCTTAAAAGTGAATTATTAACAGCAGTAGCATCATTATTTGAGCTTTTAGTTAAGGGGGTTAAGAACAGTCAAGATGCTATATCAGATATTTTAGCCAATATTATACTTCTTACATATTTGTTGGGTAGAAGGTTAGGAGTATCCTTTGAAAAATTGGATTCAAAAGTAGAGAGTAAATTAAAATTAGGGATAATTGAAGAACATAATATAGAGAAATGGTATGGAGATTTAAATAGCTTATTAGAATACTTTAAAAGAACAAGAGAATAGAGGTGAATGGATTGAATTCCAGCAATCAGACGAAAAAAATTACAGAAACCGCAGTTATTATAAGTATAATGGTCGTTTTTGGTCTTATAGGATTTTTTACATTTCCTATAATAAATGTACTTTATCCTATACCAGCTATAGTTTTAGGATATAGACAAGATGTTAAATATAGTGTACTTGCAGTTATTGCCTCAGGTATACTTATTGGGATTTTGACAAATATATTAACAGGAGTATTTTTACTTATAGGTTATGGAGCATTAGGTATAGTTTTAGCATATATGATTAGTAAGAAATATAAGCCTTATAAAATACTTTTAGCAGGAACTGTTACATCCTTAGTGTCTACACTTATTGTAATTTATGTGATTCAAATAGTTACAGGGGTACAATTTGTAGAGCAGTTGAATAATCTATTTACAGAGAGTCTTGATATTCAAATAAAGTTTATGGAAAGTATGGGTTTATCTAATTATGAATTATCTACAATGAAGGAAATGTTTAATAATACAATTAAATTAATTCTTACTTTAGTACCGACTTTAATAATAATTACAGCAGTATTTACATCCTATATATGTTATTGGATATCTTTAGCTGTATTAAAAAGAATGAGATATAATGTACCATCTATTCCTAAGTTTAAGAACTTTAGACTTCCTAATAACATAATTTTTGGGGTAGCAATAATATTTTTAGCTACTTTTATGTTAAAATATATTAATTTAGTTGACTATGGAACAGTATTTAGTAATGTTGTTGTTTTAACGTTTTTTATATTTTTTATGCAGGGAATGGCAGTTATATCGTTTTTTATGGATAAAGTTAATATGAATAGAGTTATAAAGGTTATATTAGTTGTTTTTGTATTACTTTACAGTCCATTGATGATTCTTATATCGTTAATGGGATTGACGGATTCTATATTTAATCTTAGAAAACTGGGAAATGTTTAGAATTTGAAATTATGTTGTTTTAATGACTTGATTTGGTATTAGTCCTTAGGAGGATATAAAATGAATAATAAGAAAATCTTTAAGATTTTAATTCCCGATACAAAGATTTATCTTTGGATTATAGGGATATTGATAGGTATTATAGCTGTGTATGAACCAGCTATAGCATTAATCGGAGTTGTAGTTTTAGCATATTTAATTTATTATCATTGGGAAAATGTACATTTAAGAAAGGTAGAATGGACTAAATATATAGAAGGGCTTACTCAAGAGTTTGATTCTGCAACTAAACATGCTATATTAAATCTACCTATTCCCCTTGTTATGATAGAGGTAGATGGAACTATTAGCTGGTATAATCCTAAATTTATGGAGATTTTAGATAAAAAAGATATATTAGAAAAGAATATAAGCGAGATAATACCTAACTTTAATATAGATGAAATTATGGATAAAAAGCAAAAAATGGCTATAGAAGTGTCTATTAAAAACAGAAATTATAAGGTCTTGTATAATATCGTAAAAAAGGATAAATCCAACGATTATATTATAATGCTATATTGGATTGACAATACGAATTTTACTGTTTTAAAAAATAAATATAATGATGAAAAGATTAATATATGTTTAGTTCAAGTAGATAATTATGATGAAGTAATAAATAACATTGATGAATCTAAAAGACCTGTAGTTCTTGCAGAAATAGATAAGAAGCTAAACACATTAGCAGCAAGATTGAGCGGTTTTATTGTTAAATATAAGAGTGACAGTTATATAATAGTTTTTGAAAATAAATATCTAGAGAATTTAGAAGCTAGAAAGTTTGATATTTTAGATGAAATAAAGGATATAAATGTTGAAGGTAGTTTACCGGTAACTTTAAGTATCGGAGTAGGTGTTAATGGGAAGACCCCTGCACAACTTTATGACTTTGCTAAAGGAGCTAAAGAGATAGCATTAGGTAGAGGTGGAGACCAAGCGGTAGTTAAAAAAATAGATAAATTAAGCTTCTATGGAGGGAAAAGTAAGGCTGTAGAAAAAAGGACTAAAGTAAAAGCCAGAGTAATAGCTCATGCTTTAAGACAGTTTATAAGTCAATCCGAGAGAGTATTTATAATGGGGCATAGAGTTGCAGATATGGACAGCTTTGGAGCGGCTATTGGTATATATAGTGTTGTTAAGAGTTTAGGTAAGGAAGGATATATTGTTTTAAATAAAGTTAGTTCTTCGATTAAAAATGCAATTGAAAAAATAAGGGAAGAACATCCTGAATATTTGGAAATAATCATAGATAGTGAAGAAGCTTTATCGAAGGTTGATGAATCTTCTTTGTGTATTGTGGTAGATAACCATAGACCTAGTTTTACAGAGGAACCTAAATTGCTAGATGTTATTGATAAGGTTATATTGATTGACCACCATAGAAGAGGAGCTGAGTTTATTGAAGACCCAGCTTTAGTATATCTTGAACCATATGCTTCTTCTACATGTGAATTGGTAACAGAGATACTTTATTATCTTGGTGATAAGATTAACATAGAAAAATTTGAAGCAGAGGCATTATTAGCTGGAATTACTGTAGATACAAAGAACTTTACATTCAAAACAGGGGTTAGAACCTTTGAAGCTGCATCTTTCTTAAGAAGATCAGGAGCAGATACAACCTCTGTTAAGCAATTATTTAAAGATGACCTTGAAACCTTTGTAGCAAAGGCAGATGTAATAAAGAAAGCAGATGTTATAGAAGATAAAATAGCAATATCAACATTAGACGAAGAGATAGAAAATTCTGTTTTGGTTGCAGCGCAGTCCGCTGATGAATTATTAAATATAAAGGGAATCACAGCTTCATTTGTTTTAGCAGTATCAGGAGATATAATTCATATAAGTGGTAGGTCATTAGGAGATATAAATGTTCAGCTAATATTAGAAGCTTTAGGTGGAGGTGGGCATCTAACGACAGCTGGTGCCCAATTAGAAGATGTTACACTTGAAGAAGCTAAAGAACAATTGATAGATGCAATAAAAGAATACTTAAAGGAAGGTGAAGAATAATGAAGGTAATTTTATTAAAGGATGTAAAGTCATTAGGAAAAAAAGGTGATATTGTAAATGCTAAGGATGGATATGCAAGGAATTTTCTTATTCCTAGAGGGTTAGCAAAAGAAGCTACAGAGGGTAATGTAAAAGTAGTTGAAGAGCAAAAGGCAGCGAAAAAGTTAAGAGAAAAGGAAAAAAGGGAAGAAGCTCAAAAGCTTGCAGATAAGATTTCTAATCTTACTGTTAAAATAAAGAGTAAAGCAGGAGAAAACGGTAAACTATTCGGCTCAATAACTACAAAGGATATAGCTCAAGCATTGAATAAACAACACAAAATTAAAGTTGATAAAAGAAAGATAGTTATGGACAACAATATTAAAAGTCTTGGAGCAAGATATGTAGAGGTAAAGGTATATCCTCAAATAACAGCTAAATTGAAAGTAGAAGTAGTAGAACAATAAAGTGATATTAATAAAGATATATGAGGTGATGTAAATGGCTGCTGAACTAGAGGCACTAGGAAAAGTGCCACCCCACAGTATTGAAGCTGAGCAGTCAGTTCTTGGTGCCATGATATTGGACAAGGAGGCAATAATAACTGCTGTAGAGATAATTGGCGAAGAAGATTTTTATAAGGAAGCTCATAAAGAAATATTTATAGCAATTAAAGAGCTTTATAAAAGAGATGAGCCTGTAGACTTAATAACACTTTCAGAGGAGCTTAAAAAAAGAGATACATTAGAGTCTATAGGTGGTGTATCTTATCTTGCTTCTTTATCTGAAGGTATATCAACGACAGCCAATGTAAAGTATTACTGCGATATAGTAGAGGAAAAAGCAATTTTAAGAAGACTAATCAAAGCTTCTAATACTATTATGGCAAAAGGATACGAAGCAGATGAAGATATTAACAGTATTATAGACATGGCAGAAAAAAGTATATTTGATATTTCGCAGAAAAAGACCCATGGAGCTTTTTCACCTATAAAGGAAGTTATACTTGAAAGTTTTGAAAAAATAGAAGAACTTCATAAAAATAAAGGTGGTATAACAGGTATACCAACAGGGTTTATAGACTTGGATAATAAGACGTCAGGCTTTCAGCGCTCGGATTTTATACTGATAGCAGCCAGACCTTCTATGGGTAAAACGGCCTTTGCCATTAACATAGCGTTAAATAGTGCTTTAAAAAGCGGTGCATCAGTAGCCATTTTTAGTTTAGAGATGTCGAAGGAGCAGTTAGTACAGCGTATGCTCAGTATAGAGTCCCACGTAGAAATTCAAAAGATTAGAACAGGTGACTTAAATGAAGATGAATGGCCTAGATTAGTAAGTGCTATGGGACCTTTATCAGAGGCTAAGATATTTATTGATGATACTCCTGGTATCAGTGTAAGTGAAATGAAGGCTAAATGTAGAAGACTGAAAATGGAGCATGGACTAGATATGGTACTTATTGATTACTTACAGCTTATGAAAAGTGATGAAAAGACAGAAAATAGACAGCAGGAAATATCAGCAATATCGAGGTCATTGAAGGGACTAGCTAGAGAAATGGATTGCCCTGTTGTTGCATTATCTCAGCTTTCCCGTGCTCCAGAGTTAAGAGCTGACCATAGACCTATATTGTCTGACTTAAGGGAATCAGGAGCCATAGAGCAGGACGCTGACGTTGTAATGCTTCTTTACAGAGATGAATATTATCACGAGGATACTGATAAAAAGAATATAGGAGAAGTAATTATAGCAAAACAACGTAATGGTCCTACTGGTACAATTGAGCTAGTATGGTTAGGTCAATTTACAAAATTCTTAAATATGGAGAAATATAGAGAAGGATAATGGTTATGGAAAAGTCTACCTTATGGTAGGCTTTTTGTTTAATTGAGAATTGACAATAGTATTGCTGAAAGTATCTAGAATTTTAAAGTATTTAAGCTAATAGCTAGTAGCAAATAGCCAAAAAGCAGCTAAGCTGCTTTTTATGTTTATCAGGGTAAATTTAGGGTAAAAAATATGTGAAATAAATATCAGTTTGGAGGTAAAAGAAAATGGAAAAGGGAAAGGTATTAGAGGTGAAAAAGGGGATAAAATGGATAGGTATATTAGACCCAGACTTAGTTACTTTTGATGTAGTTATGGAGACAGAGTATGGTACAACATATAATTCATACTTTATTGATGCTGATAAAAAGGCAATAGTAGAAACATCTAAAGAAAAATTTAAGGACCTATACTTAGAAAAAGTTAAAAGTGTAGTAGACCCAGAGGAAATAGAGTATATTATATTAAATCATACGGAGCCTGACCATTCAGGGAATTTAAGACATTTATTGAGAATAGCTCCTAATGCTACTATGGTTGGTTCAAAGGGTGCAATTAACTTCTTGAAAAACATGGTGGACGTAGATTTTGAATATATGATTGTAAACGATGGAGATATTTTGGACCTTGGCAATAAGACTTTAAGGTTTATATCCGCACCATTTTTACATTGGCCTGACAGCATATATACTTATTTAGAAGAAGATAATATTTTATTTACTTGTGACTCCTTTGGGTGTCATTTCTGTGACGATAGAATGTTTGACGATTCACTAGATGATTTTGATGATGCTTTTAAGTATTATTTTGATGTAATATTAAAACCCTTTAGTAATTATATGTTACAGGCAATAAACAAGATAGAAAAATTAGATATAGATATTATTTGTCCTGGACATGGACCTATACTAAGAGAAAAGTGGAGAAAGTATGTAGAATTATCACAAAAATGGGCTAAGGCAGCAGTAGAGAAGCCAAAGAAACCTAAAGTGTTTATACCATATGTTTCAGCCTATGGTAATACAGCCAAATTAGCAGAAAAAATTGCAGAGGGTATAAAAGAAGCAGGGGATATAGATGTTGATGTGGTTGACATAGAAATGATGAATATACTTGAGTTAGAAGAAAGAGTAGAAAAAAGTACAGCTATAATAATAGGTTCTCCTACTATAAACCAGAACATTTTATTACCAATATATAAACTGTTTGCTGTAATAAATCCTATTACTAACAGAGGTAAATTAGCAGCAGCTTTTGGTTCCTATGGATGGAGTGGAGAAGGAGTAAAAATAATTGAAAGTCATTTAAAGAATCTTAAGTTGAAGATTATAGAAGGTGGGCCTAGAATTCAATTCGTTCCATATGAAGAAGCTCTTAATAAATGCGTTGAATTTGGAAAAGAATTTGGGGAGAAGTTAATGGTGTAGAATAAAAATATATAGAATGATATAATATATAAAAAGAAATTACAGAATTGTTAGAAAAGTCTGAGGGGAATGGGGTATATGTCTGTTGCTAAGGGCGATAGAGTGAAAATATATAAATTAACTTTAGAAGATGTGTTTGGTATGTTGAATTGGGGGAAACATGATGATTTACTATTTGAAGACTATAATTTTCCTACGTTAACTGAAGATGAAGTTAAAGAATGGTATGAAATAAAAACAAGAAATAAATCTAAGCAATGCTTCAGTATAAAAAATGAAAAAAATAAAGTTATAGGATATCTTACTATAAAAAATATAAGAAAAATAAGTAAACAAGGTACATTGGGAATAGTATTTGACCCAAATTATTTGAATATGGGCTATGGAACAGAAACGATAAAAAGTTTTTTAAAATATTATTTCGATAATCTTAATATGAAAGTTATGAATCTTCAAGTAGCAAAACATAATAAAAGGGCAATAAGGTGCTATGAGAAATGCGGATTCAAAAAAGTAAGACTCTATAAACAAAGATTAGAGAATCAGGAGATACCTATATATAATGATGAAAAGTATAAGGATATTAGAGAAGATTTCGTTATTAAAAATGGAGTGTTATACAGTTATTTTTATGAAATGAAAATAGATATACACAGTTACAAACAATGTTATCCACAAAAAAACAGAACATATGTGCACAAACCTGTGGATAAGTGGATAAGTAGGTTAATAAAAGTTTTTAACAGATAGCATTATTTATATCAGTAGTTATAGTACAACTGGAGGTGTATAGGTGTTAAGGGATAAACTTAGTATAAAATTATCGGAACTTCTGTCAGCTTTATCATTAGCATTAGATAGTGCCAATAATAGAATATTTCAGCACTCTAGACGTACTGCTTATGTAGCATTTAATATAGCTAAAAATATGGGAATAGATGAGCATATATTAAGCGATATATATTATGCATCCTTTATACACGATATAGGTATGACAGGTGAAATGACCCAATATAGTATAGAGGATATACATAATGATAAAAAATTAAAAAAAGAGCATTGTCAAGCAGGAGCAGAAATTATTAAGTATTTACCTTTAAATGAAAGAGTTCATGATTTTGTTCTTTATCATCACGAAGAATGGAATGGAAAAGGTGTATATGGGCTAAAACATGACGATATACCAATAGGTTCTCAAATTATACATTTAGCTGATTATTTTGACCTAAATTATGGAAGTATATTAAATGAAGATATTAATGTAAATAATATAAAAAGATTTTTTATTATAGCAAAGGGTGAATTATTTAGTCCTGAAGCTGTAGATAGCTTTTTAGATGTAATGGATAAGGAAAAATTTTGGTTTGATTTAAAGTTTTATAACTTTCAGCAAATATTAAATACTATAGAGCCTAATAAGCAAAGAGAAATAAATATAGGGGAGCTTAAGAAAATTGCGAAGGCGTTTTCTGTATTGATAGACAAAAAGAGTAAATTTACATATACTCATTCACAGGGAGTAGCTAAAATAACAAAGGATATAGCCGAATATTTTGATTATGATAAATTAGTAGTTGATAAATTAGAGATAGCAGCATATCTTCATGACTTAGGTAAGTTGGTAGTGCCTAATGAAATACTCGAAAAACCAGGGAAGCTTTCAAAAGAAGAGTTTGATATTATAAAATCACACCCTTATTATACAAAAATAATACTTAAACAAGTAAAGGGATTAGAGATTATAGCTGATTGGGCTGGTAATCATCATGAAAAGCTTGATGGTACAGGATATCCTGAAAAATTAACAAATAATAATTTAACTAGGGAGGACCAAATAATAGCTATAGCTGATATATATCAAGCTTTGACAGAAGATAGACCATATAGAAAAGGCTTATCTAAAGAAGAAGCTTTAAAAATTATACAGGATATAGGAAGCAAAAACAAGTTTCAACAAGAAGTTATAAATGGCTTAAGAGAAGTAATATAATTAAATGAGTTTTATTAAAGACCTTAGAGGTCTTTTTCTTTTGAGAATATTCATGTAACACGAATTATATTTTGGATTTGTTGATAATCATTCGTATATTTATTGACTATATAGGGGATATCTGATAATATAAGAAATGGTTGTTCGTTACGTTGCAAAAATTAAAGTGAAGTGGGGTAATATGTGTGTCAAAGAAAAATTATGATGTTATAATAGTTGGTGGAGGACCAGCGGGTATTTTTACGGCACTAGAATTATTAAAATTAAATCAAAATCTGGATATATTATTGCTAGAAAAGGGAAGGAATATACAAGGAAGAACTTGTCCAATAAAGACTGAAGGGAGTAAGTGTGTTGGCTGTAAGCCTTGCTCCATAGTAAATGGTTGGGGTGGTGCAGGAGCATTTAGTGACGGTAAGCTAACCCTTACTTCAGAATTTGGTGGAGTATTAAATGAATACATGCCAAAAAAAGACTTAGAAGATATGATAAGTTATGTAGACAGAGTATATATGAAATTCGGTGCAACAGAAGAAGTTCATGGAACTAATACTGATAAAATTAGGGACATACAGAAGTTAGCTGCATCAGCTGATCTTAAGCTTATACCAGCAAAGGTGAAGCATTTAGGCACTGAAAGATGTTTCAATATTCTAAAAAGAATGCAGGAATACTTACAAGAGCGTATTACTATAAAATATTTAAGTCCTGTGGAAAACATTCTAACAGAAAAAAATAAGGTTGTTGGTGTAAAAACTAAAAATAATGAAGAATATTATAGTGAATATGTTGTAGTTATGCCAGGAAGAGAAGGTTCTGAGTGGTTTAAAAATGAATGTAATAGATTAGGACTTAATATGAAGAACAATGCAGTAGATATTGGTGTAAGAGTAGAGGTTCCAGCAGTAGTTCTTAAAGACATTACTGATGTTGTATATGAATCTAAGCTAATTTATTATACAAAATCCTTTGATGATAGAGTAAGAACATTTTGCATGAATCCATATGGAGAAGTTGTAGTAGAAAATAACGATGGAATAAAAACAGTTAATGGACACAGTTATGCTGAAAGAAAAACAGAGAACACTAATTTTGCCCTACTTGTTTCAAAGGAATTTACTGAGCCATTCAAGTCACCAATTGCCTATGGAAAATATATAGCAACATTAGCTAATATGCTGGGTGATGGAGTTATAGTTCAAAGATTAGGTGATTTATTAGATGGAAGAAGAACTACCCATACTAGATTAAAAAGAAGCTTAGTTCAACCTACGTTAACTGATGCAACACCTGGGGATTTAAGCTTAGTGCTTCCTTATAGGCATTTACAGGATATAGTAGAAATGCTAGAAGCTATGGATAAAGTAGCTCCAGGGGTTTATTCTAAACATACATTACTTTATGGAGTAGAAGTTAAATTCTATTCGTCTAGAGTGAAGTTAACTAATAAGCTTGAAACTGAAATAGAGAATTTATTTGCAGCAGGAGATGGAGCAGGTGTGACTAGAGGACTTGCGCAAGCATCTGTTGCAGGAGTTGTTGTTGCCAGAGAGATAAATGAAAGATTAAATAAATAATTCTATATAGATAATATAATTGATAGTGAGGGAGAGGATTAGATGTCTACTCTAGTTGTATTAGGAGCCCAATGGGGAGATGAAGGAAAAGGTAAAATAACAGATTATTTAGCAGAAAAAGCTGATTTAGTTGTTAGATATCAAGGTGGAGATAATGCAGGCCACACTGTAGAGATAGGAGATAATAAGTATAAGCTCCATTTAATTCCTTCAGGTATATTTTATAACGATAAAACTTGTATAATTGGAAATGGTGTAGTAGTTAATCCTAAGTCTTTATTAAAAGAAATAAAATATCTAAATGATAGAGGAATAAGTACAGATAATTTAAAGATAAGTGATAGAGCTCATATAATTTTCCCTTATCATGTGAAACTTGACCAGCTTCAAGAGGAAAGAAAAGGTAATAAAAAAATAGGAACTACAAATAAAGGTATAGGTCCTTGTTATAGAGACAAAGTAGATAGAGTTGGTTTAAGATTTTGTGATATCTTTTATAAAGATAGCTTTGAAGAAAAGCTTAGAAAAAATATAAGAGAGAAGAACGAAATAATTGAAAAATTATATGGTGCAGAAAAATTAAATGAAGACCAAATAGTAGAAGAATATATGGAATATTTAGATCAATTAAAAGAGTATGTTATAGATACAACTAAATTAATAAATGAAGCTATTAAAGAGGATAAAAAAGTGCTTTTTGAAGGAGCACAAGGAACATTATTAGACATAGATTTTGGAACTTATCCATATTTGACTTCTTCTCATCCTACTTCAAGTGGAGTAGCGATAGGTGCTGGAATTAGTCCTTTTGCTTTAAAAGGAGCAGTGGGAGTTGTAAAAGCATATACTACAAGGGTAGGTAAAGGACCTTTTCCTACAGAGTTATTTGATGAAATAGGGAATGAAATAAGAGAAAAGGGACACGAATATGGTACTACTACTGGAAGACCTAGAAGATGTGGATGGTTAGATACAGTAATGTTAAAATATTCTGCTACAATAAATGGTTTAACTTCTCTTGTAATTACTAAATTAGATACTTTAGCAGGGTTTGAAAAATTAAAGATATGCACAGGCTATGAATTAGATGGAGAAATCATACAACACTTCCCTGCTAGTCTAGAGACATTAGCAAAATGCAAGCCAGTATATGAAGAAGTAGATGGATGGGCAGAAGAAGATATGGAGAATGTCAACTCATATGATGACTTACCAGAAAACGCAAAGAAATATGTACAAAGAATAGAAGAATTAGTTGATGTTAAAGTGAGTATGGTTTCTATAGGGCCAAAAAGAAGTGAAACAATAATGAGAAATGAAATTTTTTAAGATAGGGGATATGTTCCCCTATTTTTTTATGTCAAAAAAGTTAATATTTTATGATTGGTAGCATAAGTTTATATTAAGAGATATATAAGTATCATAATTTTATATTTTATGTATAATTAAAAAGAAAAATGGCATATGCTTTTTATTGAAAAAATATTCAAATAGCTATATAATATACATGAAAATACATTTATTGATGTATTAACCAATATAAAACAATTTATTTTTAGAATTTTTTTGAAATGAAAAAGGACAAATTATTTGAAAAACATAGAAATAAAAGGGATACTTGGGGATATAATTCAAAAATTGTAGCGCTTATATCGGTTGCTTTAACTAGCAGCTGATAAAATAAAAAAACAAAAGGGGGATTGCTTAATTTATGGAAGACATTAAAAAGTCAAAAGAGGGGTTTAAGCCATTTGTACCTGCTAGCAAAGTGATGCCTGAATTTACAGTGACTTCAATTATTGTAGGTATACTTATGGCGATAGTTTTCGGTGCAGCTAATGCGTACCTTGGTTTGAGAGTAGGTATGACAATTAGTGCATCAATCCCTGCAGCAGTTATCTCTATGGGTATCATTAGAGGTATCATGAAAAGAGAATCTATACTTGAAAACAACATGGTTCAAACTATAGGTTCTGCAGGGGAATCTTTAGCAGCCGGTGCAATATTTACATTGCCAGCATTATTTATTTGGTCACAGGAATTGGGTATGGATGCACCTAATTTACTTAGAATTATTGTTGTAGCACTTATTGGTGGTATTTTAGGTATTTTATTAATGGTTCCATTAAGAAAAGCACTAATAGTTAATGAACATGGTGTACTACCATATCCAGAAGGTACTGCTTGTGCTGAAGTTCTTGTAGCTGGAGAAGTTGGAGGAGCTAAGGCTAAGACAGTATTCATGGGATTGGGAATAGGTGCTGTTTATAAGTTTATAGCTGATGGTATAAAACTATTTCCAAGTGAGATAGAATGGCAAATCAAAGGTTATAAAGGAGCAGCAATAGGTGGAGATGTTTTACCAGCCTTACTAGGTGTTGGATTTATTATAGGTCCTAGAATTTCTGCATATATGTTAGGTGGTGCGGTATTAGCTTGGCTAGGAATTATTCCATTAATAGCACACCTTGGACAATTTATTTCTCAACCAATATATCCAGCACCAGTTCCTATAAGTGAATTAGGTCATGGGGGAATTTGGAATTACTACATTCGTTATATAGGAGCAGGTGCAGTTGCCTTTGGTGGTATAATAAGTTTAATTAAATCATTACCATTGATAGTTAGAACATTTAAAGCTGCATTAGGTGGTTTTAAAGCAGGATTTGAAAATGAAGGCAATTTAAGAACAGAGCAAGACATGTCGATGACACTTGTTATTGCTGGAGTTTTAGTACTTGTATTAATAATGATGTTTACAAACTTAATTCCTGTAGGATTTACTGGAGCGTTACTTATAGCAATATTTGGTTTCTTCTTTGCAACAGTATCTTCAAGATTAGTTGGTTTAGTAGGTAGTTCATCAAATCCAGTATCAGGTATGACTATAGCTACATTACTATTTACATCAATAATATTTAAAGCAATAGGATTCGATGGACCAGCAGGTATGGTAGGAGCTATTTCAGTTGGTGCAGTTATATGTATAGTAGCAGCCATAGCAGGGGATACATCTCAGGACTTAAAGACTGGTTTCTTAGTAGGAGCTACTCCTAGAAAACAACAAGTTGGTGAGCTTATTGGTGTTGTTGCTTCAGGTCTTGTAATAGGCTTTGTATTATTACTACTTAATAATGCTTGGGGATTTGGTTCACAACAACTTCCTGCACCACAAGCAACATTAATGAGATTAGTTGTTGAAGGTGTTATGAATAACAATTTACCATGGGCTCTTGTATTTACTGGAATAGGTATCGGAGTTGTTATAGAACTATTAGGTATACCAGTACTTCCAGTAGCAGTAGGATTATATTTACCAATCCATCTAAGTACACCAATAATGGTTGGCGGTGCCCTAAGAGGTATACTTGAAAAGAGAAAAGAAAATAAGTCTGTTCTTAAGCAAAAAGTTGAAAGTGGAGTATTGTATTCTTCAGGACTGATAGCAGGAGAAGGATTGATAGGTATACTACTAGCTATATTTGCAGTAATTCCAGCTGGCTTAAATCCTGATGGCACTCCAAGAAGCTTTGGAGATGTATTAGCCTTTGGAAATGGAGTATTAGGTCAAATTGGAGCATTGATTATATTCATATTATTAGTACTTACCTTAATGAAGTACACGTTCTGGAAAAAAATAAAAGAGTAGATATAAACAGAGGGGATAATTTCTATCCCCTCTTTATAACATAGAAAAGGTGGGGAATCATATGAGAAGAGGAGAGAATTTTTTTGACATGATTCCAGTTAAATCTCAGAAGATTGAATGGGAGATTAAAGATGATAATACAGTACAGCTTATAATAAATAGAGACTCAATTTTCGATAAGATAGTTAGAAAATTTTTTAATACTCCTGAAAAAATGTATATAGATTTAGATGATATAGGTAGTTATGTTTGGAAGTCAATTGATGGGGAAAGAAATGTATATGAGATTTCAAAATTATTAAAGGATAGATTTGGAGAAAAGGCAGAACCTCTTAATGACAGACTTATAACTTATATAAGTATTTTAAGGAATAATAAGTTTATAAAGCTTGTTAAAGCAGGTGAGTTGTAATGATAAAAACTATTCTTGGAATAGTATTTTTTGCTATAGCAACTATGTTTATATATTCATGGGGATATGTAAAAGAGCAAAGAACGCCTAATAATTTGCAATTAAAACTTTACAAAAAAGCAGAAAATAAAGTGGTAAAAAAACTTGAAAAGAAAGAATACATGACTTTTAAAGAAATTAGTAAGTTATTATCTAATTTAAAAGTATCTGAGTTTGGGACAAAAAAGAGATTAATTGTAAAAGAATCTAATGAGTTTACTAAAGGACTACTTAAAGACTTGGTAAATAGAGATGTTGTGAAGATTGACTACAAGAGTAAACCTAAAAAATATTATCTTAATCAATAAAGGCGGCTTTAGTCGCCTTTTTACTGTATAAAATTAACAGAAAAATTTTTTAAAAAAAGTGTTGACAAAGGGACAACCATGCTGTAATATATATAACTGTGAGTTGCACACGACGCATCACATGACCCATTAGCTCAGTCGGTAGAGCACCTGACTTTTAATCAGGGTGTCCGGCGTTCGAGTCGCCGATGGGTCACCAT
>NZ_ARZA01000210.1 GCF_000387765.1 Caldisalinibacter kiritimatiensis | reverse complement strand
AAAAACCATTTATTCCTAAAGTTATTTTTTCACTTTCAAAAGTTTTAGTTAATTTGGTTTTTATTCCTCCTTGTGTAGGTTGCAGCCTTTTCCACAAGTGTTAGGACTTATGCCGTTTTTTATATGTGAATTGAGTTGGTAATTTTAGCTATTTAAAATTTGCACAACTCAAGTCACTAAATAAATAGATGTTGCCACTATAATTATAGGGACAAACCTATTTTTTTATTTAGGAAATCCTAAATAAATCGCAAAAAGAACTAATACTGTTCCAAGTGTAATAGAGATTTTATGCCAACGGTTACTCTCTCTATGAAAAATTCCAAAGGTAATAAAAAATATACCTAGTAACATTGAAATAATCATTAATAAAAATCCCACTTTATTTGCTCATTTCAAGAGAAATTATTCTATCATGACGTTTAGCCACTTCTAAATCATGAGTTACAGTAATAATAGTAGTGTCAAATTCTTTATTCATTTTAAAAAGTAAATTTACAATTCCTTCTTTGTTCTTCACATCCAAAGATGCCGTGGGTTCATCATCTAAAATAATTTGAGGTTTCATAATTATTCCTCTAGCAAAAACAGCTCTAGATCTTTCCCCACCAGAACAATCAAGTGGCTTCTTTTTTAAAATAGGTTTAATTCCGATTGCATTCATTGTACTTTCGAAATCCTCTAATATAGATTCTTTTTTTCAGAACCTGCATAAAGTAAAGGCAATTTGATATTATCTTCGATTGTCAAAGAATTGATTAATGCTGACTCTTGAAGAATAAAACCAATCTTTTGATTTCACCATTGCGCTAACTTACTTTCATGTAAATTATCGGTTAACGAGCCAAAAAGAGTATACTTTCCCTTATAATGTGTATCTAGCAATCCAATAATGTTGAGTAAAGAGCTTTTTCCTACTCCAGATTCGCCTACAATGGCAATTTTTTCACCAGCGTTAATTTCAAGTTTAAAATTATTCAAGATTGAAAGATGGGTCTTCTTAAACACTTTTTCTTTAATATTTAGATTGATAATATTCTTCATTGTAATACCCCCAAAGAAATTGGAATTTTTTTGATTTTTCTTATCATGTTTTCGACAATAATTATTCCAATAATAATATCAAAAAGGATAACTACCAATAAAGCAAACCAATCTATTCCTATTAAGCCAAATAATCCATAAGTAGCAAAGAAAGTATCTTTTTTTAACCAAAATCCATATCTATTATAAGCAGTGATTAAAAAAATCACTATTATGTTAATAAAGAATAGCATCCCAAAATAACTATATAATATTTTTCTTAACTTTGAATAGCTTAATCCAATTAATAAATTAATTGTGAAGTCTTTCAACATTAAACGAATACTAATCAATGTATTCCAAATAGAAAGCCACGTTATAATTACAAGCAAAATCAATGTTATCATAGATATGATTTTTAATGAATTCAGATAATAATCTTTAAAGAAATCATTATTTTCCTCTTGACTATAAAAATTAATTTTCAAACCCAGGTTCTTTTGTATATTCTCGCTTAAATCAGCAGTTCTTTCCTTTGTAGATTGAAGAATTATGATATCCATTATGCCATTTACATGAAGGTCAATATTTGCATGTTTAATAAACGTCTCATTGACTGGCAAAAAAATAGAAAAATTATAGTAGATTTTTGAATTGAGAGCATAAAAATTAGAATGATGAGCATTTTGTTTTAAAATACCCTGAACTTTTAAAGTTATTGGTTGTTCAACTACAGGATCTGTAATTTTTATTGTTGATCCCACAGGATATTCTTTACTTAATCCTTTTCCTATCAAAACAGGTATTTCATCCTTAGCGAATTGGTAATCAAAATCTAATTTCGTCCCTTGTGAAAGTTCAAATTGATTTAATCTATAATACTCTTCATTGATATAATTCAATGATATTTCCATATCATTATTGTTAGGTAAGGATATAATAAATCCATCTGTATATAAAGCATAATTAAAATTGCTATTTAAATAGTCATATACTTTTTGTGTCTCTTTCTCTGTAATTCTATCAAAGTTAGTCTCACTATCTGGATCTAAGTTAGCAATGTAAATACCTTCTTGATTTATATTTTCCATTTCCTGATCCCCTTGAAAAGTTGAAAAAATCGAACGAGCCACAGTAAAAGTTAGAAAATTCGCCGCAAAAAGTAATAGAATCATACTTATACTAAGTATCCATCTTTTTAAAAATATTCTTGTAATAAAAAACTTAAAAATTATCATATTTTCTCACCTGACTTGCACTAATTAATATATATGTGCTAAAAATATAAACTAAGTAGAGATTGCTGGCTAAGTTGCAATTTAAATAAACATTTATCACTATGGATAGAATATAAATAAGTCCTAATATCGTTAGACAATTCAAGATATATCGAATTGTGATATTTAATAAAGTATCCCCTACAAGTATTCTGCAATATATCTCTGTTTTTTTTCTATGTAACATTTGATAATGAAATACTATCACAATAAAAGTAAGTAAAAAAATAATTATGGTTTGATGATCCGTAATGTTTTTTAAAAAAGCTTTTAAAATATAAGAGTCTAAATTTAAAGTCTCTACATAATCAAATAGCAAATTCGAAGAAAAACAAATTAAATATGCAATACATAGTTCTAAAGTATCAGCAAATGATGTTAGTATAATATTGTAGACACATTTTCTCGAACATTATAAAATAAAATTAATGG
>NZ_ARZA01000209.1 GCF_000387765.1 Caldisalinibacter kiritimatiensis | reverse complement strand
AGCTACTAACTACTAACAACGAACTACTAACTAACAAATCGACGAAGTCGATTTTGTTCTCTATTTTTACGTCTTCTTTTATGCATTTTAGTTCCCTGTCCCTTAAAAAGCCAGCTATGCTCTCTTTTTTATAATATATTCCCAATTTCTACAATAGAATTAATATATAATATTATAACTGGCGGGAGAGATTAAATGAAAGTATATAGAGTGATATCAATAAGTATAATTCTTTTTAGTGTTTTCTTTATTAGTATTAATGTATATGGTGAGGATATTTCTAGGGATGAAGTGATTAATATAAAAGAAAATGAAATTTTGAGAAAAGATTTGATTACATGGGAAAATACTATTATTAATAACGGAATAATAGTAGGAGATATTATGAATGTATCAGACGAGCTTTTAAATAAAGGAGAAATAAAGGGAGATATACTTGGAGTTATTGATAAAGCTACTGTTAATGGCATAGTCGACGGAGATATAAGAGGCTGGATGAATACATTAAATATTTCCGGGGAAATAAGTAGAAATTTGACACTTATCACCAAAGACTTAGTGATTGAAAATAATGGTATCGTTGATGGTAGTGTGACAGTTATTGGGGATACTATGAGAGTTGAAGGTGAAATAGGTTCAGACTTAAGAGGATTTGTAGACACATTAATAATAAATGGAAAGATAAAAGGTGATGTTGACATAATAGCTAGAGAAATAAAAATTGGTTCTTTAGGGGAAATAGGTGGAGATTTAAGTTATAAAAGAGAGCATGAATTAAAGTTTAGAAGAGGTATTAAAGGAGATGTAAAATATGAGAAAGGCATGTCTACTTTAAGCTTTAAAAGAATAATACTATTATTAAAAATAATTAGGCTTATTATAATGATTGTTTTGTAAAAAAATGACTGAATACATTTTTATTAATTTAAAATTAAAAATTGAAAATGTAAAATTAAAAGGGTATTTATAGACAACATAACGAAAAATGAACAAAATATCCCATAATAAATTTGAGGATACAAAAAGAATGAGGAATTGTTAGCCATATTGAAATGTGAGCTACTTGTAATTTCTACTATTTTATACTCTATTACTCTAATCTATATAGTTTGTAGCGAAAGATGAATATCAAATGGTGAATAATTAAACTAATTTCAAATTTTTTCCTAATATACAGTACCAAGTAACTAGTACTAGAATGTAATTCTAAGTTGCATTCCATGTATATATTAGTTTGCAAAAGAGATAATAATACCATATAGAATTACAAAGGAGGGTTATAAATGGCTAATAAAGAACAACTGAGAAAAGTAGCTAATAGATGTAGTCAATATCATTTTGTAGGGCGCGATTCAATGAGTTTCGAATCAAATGTATTAGGAGAAACAGTAAGAAGCTGTGAAAATTGTACTCATTTTACTAAGGAACGTAAATGTGATATTAATTTAGTAGATGAAATTCTATCTAACATGGCAGAATTAGATTATGAATAGAAAAAAGTGGCATTAAATAAGCCACTTTTTTTCTGACACTAGTGAAATTGCTTTTACAATCACTAGTACCTAGTATCTGTTATTTCAGTTCATTATTGTTTTCGTTCATATATATTGCTTTAGATTCTAAAGGTCTATCCTTTGCTACCATCATTAATGCATAATCACCATAACTTATTTCTTTGAGCATACCATCTGACATTACATTAGATTGAGAAAGTCTTGTATAAAAAGAATTTTTTTCATTGGACATAAAATCCACTCCCTAATATTATAAAGAGTATATAATTATTATGGCTTTAAATCCGAAATCTATATAACTAATTTATGTGATATTAGGGATATAATTCTAAAATTTCACATTTACATGGTTAACTGTCCCCTAAAAAAGCAGCTTGCTGCTTTTTAATAAAATATATAGATAAAATTGCAAATACAAATACATAAATTTCAGAGAAAACAAAATTTTGAAAAATTACAGGGAAAAAGTTTACAAGTGAATGAAGTAAAATAGCATAAAGGAGATAAATATTTTTTCTGTTTTTAACGCTATATAATACAATTAAAGATAGTGCAATGTGAATAGCTAAAACAAATAATCTTTCAATTCCACCAAATAAAAACATATATGATGGTGTATTATTAGGTAAAATACACCATACAAAACACAAACTGTAAACGAATACAATTATAATAAAACTCTTTACACGAACATAAGTTCGTTGTATAATATTGTAAAAGGAGACAGCAAATATAGTATGAAATTAGTTTGGCTATTGGTTGATAGCTATTAAACGTTAAACTAAGAAGTAAACACATTACAAATTATGGATTAGGGATTAAAGATTTGGGTATTAAAGAATATAGGAATATATGTTTTTATGCATCGTTGTACTCTTTTATAATTAAAGCCCTAGTAATTAAGTTTTTTATAAGATATAATAAGTTCTGTGTTAGAAAATGGGGTATAAAGGTAGAAGATATAAGGAGTGGTAGAATGAATGATATTATAACTCTAGCAGTAGAAACTTCCTGTGATGAAACATCAGTAGCTGTAGTTAAAAATGGAAGAGAAGTGTTGTCCAATATAATATCTTCACAAGTTGAAGTACATAAAAAGTTCGGTGGAGTAGTGCCAGAAGTGGCATCGAGAAAACATGTAGAAGCAATTAATATGATAGTACAAAAGGCATTAGATGAAAGTAACATAACTTTTGAAGATATAGATGTAGTAGGTGTAACTTATGGGCCTGGTTTAGTTGGAGCATTATTAGTAGGATTATCCACAGCTAAAGCTTTAGCATTTGCTAATGATATTCCAGTAGTTGGGGTTAATCATATCGAAGGTCATATAAGTGCTAATTATATTGAGCATAAGGACTTAGAGCCTCCTTTTGTGTGTTTGGTAGTATCAGGAGGACATACTCATCTTGTATATGTTAAAGATTACGGAGACTATGAAGTATTAGGAAAGACTAGAGACGATGCAGCGGGGGAAGCATTCGATAAAGTAGCTAGAGCATTAAAATTAGGCTACCCAGGCGGACCTATAATAGACAAATTAGCTAAAGAAGGAAACGAAGAAGCTATAGATTTCCCAAGGGCATATTTAGAAGATGGAAGTTATGATTTTAGCTTTAGTGGACTTAAATCTGCTGTTCTTAATTATTTGAATTCTAAAAAACAAAAGAATGAAGACATAGTAGTAGAGGATGTAGCAGCAAGTTTTCAACAAGCAGTTATAGAAGTCCTTGTGGAAAAAACTATACAAGCAGCCAAAGATAAAGGAGTAAAAATAGTTACTTTAGCAGGAGGAGTAGCTGCAAATGAAGGATTAAGAAATCTTATGAGAAAGAGATGTAAAGAAGAAGGAATACAGATAAAATATCCATCAAAAATTTTATGTACTGATAATGCTGCAATGATAGGTTGTGCTGCATATTATGATTATATTAAAGGATATAGAGCAGACTTAACGTTAAATGCAGTACCAAATTTAAAGTTGGGAGAAAAAAGATATTAAAGGCGACTAAGTCGCCTTTGTTTTTTTCGACGGAAGTTTTACACAAAATTAGTCACAGCTTGTCCACAATGTTAAAATTATATTAATTATAAAGCTGTGGATAATGTGAAAAAAAGACAGAGAGCAGGTAACAAATGCTGTGACAAATGTGGATAACTTTGTGGATTGTGAGTATAATTTGTGGATTACTTGGGGAAAATACATTTTTACTTAATTATACTAACAAAATTAGGATTGTTTTGCATATTCGGGAAACGACAAGAAAAGACAAATATATTTAGATACTAGATACTTGGTATTAGGTACTAGAGATACAATCAAAAATTAGAAATGCAAAGTTGATTTGACTAAGTGCTATTTATGAATCGATTTTAAGTAAAAATAAAATAGCTCACAAATTAATGTGAGCTGATAACTTATATAAGATCTGCTTTTTTTAATGAGCGTTTCAATATAGGAGCAATAAAACCGCCTATGGCTAGTTTTATCAAGTCAGGAATAACAAATGGTATTATTAATATTGGTATAGCTTCAATAAAACCTACATTAGATAACAGTGAGTATTGACAAACACCGAAAATATATATAATCATTAAGCCTATTGCCATTGCAAAGATATTGACAGCAATATTTTTTATTGGAGATTTCCCTTTATAAAGATTGACAAGTATACCAATAACGAAGCTGGCTATTGGAAAGGCAGTTATATATCCACCATATAGACCTACAATAATATGTAACCCTCCTTTAAAACCAGCGAATACAGGTACTCCAATAGTACCTAAAAGAATATAAACTAATTGAGATATTAGTCCTAATTTACTTCCTAATATGGCTCCAGATAAGAAGACTGCAAGAACTTGTAAAGTTATGGGTACAGGGGAAAATGGAGTATAGATAAAAATTTGTGCACATGTTGCAGTTATTGCAGTAAATATTGAAGCGTATACTAAATCTCTTGTAGACATTTAATATCCTCCTTTGAAGGAAATAATAAAACATTGTTAACTAATGAGCAGATTTTGGTTAACAAACATACTAATATAATAATATTTAGACAGAAAAATGTCAACATAAAAAATAAATTAGGTTGACAAATTTGTTTTAAATAAAAAAGTATATTCATTTTATAGCTTGTAAATAAGTTAAATACAGCTTGTGAAAGATATGGAAAAAACTGCATCTAAACAGTACAGAAAATTTTGTAAGAGAATAAAAAATAGGGGTTGTAGGGGACAGGGTCCCCTG
>NZ_ARZA01000208.1 GCF_000387765.1 Caldisalinibacter kiritimatiensis | reverse complement strand
ATAATAATTATTATTAACTGTTGTAATGAAATTTTGTATTTTGGCCTTATCACTTATTTTTAATTTCTTCTTTATATAGTTATAATTTTCGATAAATTTTATATCATTAAAAATATACAAAATCTGTGGATAACTTCGATTGGTGAATTTATTTATCCACAGATTATAGCATTTATTCACATTTTTCGGTGTATAATTTTCAGAAAATTTATTTTTTGCTATTTTAGTCTTTTCTATTCCAAAAATTATTTAAGATATTTATCTATGATGTTCATAACCTCTTCTATCTTTTCTTCACCTTTTCCTTCTAAAATTGCGTCGGTTACACAATTTTTTATATGCTGGTCTAAAATGTTTAGATTAGCCTTTTTTACGAGGGACTGTATTGCTAATATTTGTTTAGATATATCAACACAATATCTGTCCTCTTCTATCATTTTAATAACACCATCTATTTGTCCCCTTGCTGTTTTTAATAGATTTAATGCTTTTTTTCTTCCCTCATTCACAATAAAATACCCCCTTTATTCAAACTGAAATATCTATAAACTCTACTTTATATCCACTACATCATATCCCGCTTCGTTAACTGCCTTTTTCAACTCATTATCATTAGCGTTCTCTACCTCTACTACTGCTTTACTATTTTGTGAATCTACATCTACTGTTTTAACTCCTTTAACCTGTTGAAGAGCATTTTTTACAGCCATAACACAATGTTGACAACTCATTCCCTCTATTTTGATAGCTTTCTTCATAATTATACCACTCCTTTTATATTTTTTTATATATTTTTCCTAAAAGCTGAGAGCTAGGAACTATGAGCTTTTTACGCAACTGACTACTAACAACTAACTACTAACTAAACTCTATATCTCTTAAGTCTTAGTGAATTTGATACAACAGATACTGAGCTTAAAGCCATAGCAGCACCTGCTATCATAGGGCTTAAAAATCCAAATGCAGCTAGTGGAATTCCAGCAGTATTGTATGCAAAGGCCCAAAATAGATTTTGCTTTATTGTTCTCATAGTTTTTCTGCTAAGCTCTATTGAAGCTACTATATCTTTTAAATTACCTTTCATTAAAGTAATATCGGCAGCCTCCATAGCTATATCTGTTCCTGTACCTATAGCAAAACCTACATCAGCTATAGTCAATGCTGGAGCATCGTTTATACCATCTCCAACCATACCTACTCTTTTGCCTTGATTCCTTAGTTCCTCTATTTTTTCTGCTTTGTTCTCTGGTAACACCTCTGCTATTACATTTTTAATTCCTACTTCTTTAGCTATTGCATTGGCTGTCCTTTGATTATCTCCAGTCAACATATATATTTCTACACCCATGTCCCTTAATTGTTGTATAGCTTCCTTTGACCCTTCTTTAATAGTATCTGCTACTGCTATTATTCCTATTACTTTATCAGAAACAGATACTAGCATAGCAGTTTTACCTTCTTGTTCCAATTTAGAAATATCCTGCTCTATATTGTCAATTTCTATATCCTTTTCTATCATTAGTTTCCTGTTACCAACATAGATTGTTTTACCTTCGATAACTGCCTGTATTCCTTTTCCTGGTATTGCTTCGAAGTTTTCAATTTCTTTAAATTCAATTTCTTTTTCCTTTGCTCTTTTAACTATTGCCTCTCCTAATGGATGTTCTGAGCCCTTTTCAGCACTTGCCGCCAATGTAAGAACTGTATCCTCGTCTTTAGCAAAAGATATTATATCTGTTACCTCTGGTTCACCCTTTGTTATAGTTCCTGTCTTGTCAAAAACAATAGTATCTATACTATGGGCCTTTTCTAGATACTCCCCACCTTTTATTAATATTCCATTTTCAGCTCCTTTACCTGTGCCTACCATTATAGCAGTAGGTGTAGCTAACCCTAATGCACAAGGACACGCTATAACTAATACTGCAACAGAACTAATTAGTGCATTAGTAAAGTTTCCAGTTACCAAATACCAAGCAATAAAAGTTATTATTGATATACTAACCACTGTAGGTACAAAAACTCCCGATATCTTATCTGCTAGTCTTTGAACTGGAGCCTTTGAGCCTTGTGCTTCTTCTACTAATTTAATTATTTGAGCTAAAACAGTGTCTTTACCTACCTTTGTCGCAGTAAATTTAAAGGTTCCATGCTTATTGATTGTTGAGCCTACTACTTCATCGCCCTTTCTTTTATCTACTGGAATGCTTTCTCCAGTTAACATGGATTCATCCACAGATGAATTTCCTTCTATTATTTTTCCATCAACCGGTATTTTTTCACCTGGTCGAACTATCACTACATCTCCTTCTACTACTTCTTCTACAGGGATATCTTGTTCTTCTCCATTTCTTATTACTCTGGCAGTCTTAGCCTGTAATCCAATTAACTTCTTTATAGCCTCTGAAGTTTTACCTTTAGCTATAGCCTCTAACATTTTACCTAATAAAATTAAAGTAATAATAACTGCTGATGATTCAAAGTAGTAATGTGGGATACCTACTAATACGTTGTATAAGCTGTAAAAGTAAGCAGCTGACGTACCTATTGCAACTAATACGTCCATATTAGCTCCCCCACCCTTAAGGGAATGATAAGCACCTTTGTAAAATCTATAACCTATTATGAATTGAACAGGAGTTGCTAATATCAGCTGAAAATACCCATTTCCTAAAATAGTTTCCATACCAGCCATGTGAAAAAACATAGCTGAAAATAATGGTAAACTAAGTATTAATGAAATAATGAACAGTCTTTTTAAATTCTGGATTTCTTTATCCTTTTTAGTATTTTCATCCTCTTCTTTTATTTGTTCTATCTTCTTTGCTTTATATCCAGTCTTTTCAACTGTTTTTATCAATTCCTCTGCTGTTACTTCTCCTTCATTAAATTCAATAGTAGCTTTGTTAGTGGCTAAATTAACATTAGCCTTCTGTACACCCTCAACTTTATTTAATGCCTTTTCTACCCTTGCTGAACAAGCTGCACATGTCATTCCTTCTATATATAAGTCCAACTTACTAGTTGAAACGCTATATCCTGAATTTTTTATAGCATCAATTATCTTTTCGACATTAATTTTTTCTGAGTCATATTCTATAGTAGCCTTTTCTGCAATCAAGTTTACCACTGCTGATTTTACACCTTCTAATTTTGATAGAGCACCCTCTACCCTACTAGCACAAGATGCTCATGTCATTCCTGTTACTTTTATGGTTACTTTTCTATATGCCATTGTCTACACTCCTTTCATAATTGTTTATAGATTTAAGATTCCCAATGAAAAAGTAACTTAATCCTTTAATTGCCAATTATCCATTATAAATTGTCAATTATATTCTACCCCTCCCCATGTGGGGTGTATGTTTTTGTTATACCATATTTTCAATGAACGGTCAAGGGATATTTATAGAACAAAATCGACTTCGTCAATTTGTTAGTTAGTAGTTCGTTGTTAGTAGTTAGTAGCTTTTTAGTCAGTTCTTAGTTCT
>NZ_ARZA01000207.1 GCF_000387765.1 Caldisalinibacter kiritimatiensis | reverse complement strand
CCAATATTAACATGTGGCTTCGTTCTTTCAAATTTTGCCTTTGCCATTTCTCTTCCTCCTTCTATTTCTATTATGTTATTACTAATATAAGTAAACTTTACCGGGTGTTTCCTTTATGTAGAAACACGTAAATTGGAGCCCACGACCGGACTTGAACCGGTGGCCTCTTGCTTACCATGCAAGTGCTCCACCTACTGAGCTACGTGGGCACTTGTTGTCACTGTAAATAATTTTACTATGTACAAATTTTCTTGTCAATACCAAAATATTCTAACATACTTCTTGTTATATTCCTCTAACTTCTAAATATCTTTCGAGTTTTCTTTTTACTCTTTGTAAAGCATTATCTATTGATTTAACATGTCTATTTAACTCTTCTGAAATTTCTTGATATGATTTGCCTTGCAAGTACGCCATCAATACCCGCCATTCTAAGTCACTTAAAATTTCACCTATCTTATTTTCTATGTTTTCCAATTCTTCTTTGCCTATAATTAATTCTTCTGGGTCCGTTATTTTAACCCCTGATAATACATCTAGTAAAGTTCTATCTGATTCTTCATCATAGATAGGTTTATTTAATGAAACATAAGAATTTAACGGTATATGTTTTTGTCTAGTTGCCGTTTTAATAGCTGTAATTATCTGACGTTGAATACATAATTCAGCAAAAGCTCTAAAGGACGACCGCTTGTCCCTATTAAAATCACGGATTGCCTTATAAAGGCCTATCATGCCTTCTTGTATTATATCTTCTCTATCTGCACCAATTAAAAAATATGACCTAGCTTTTGCTCTTACAAAATTCTTATATTTTTTTATTAAGTACTCTAACGCCTTTAAATCATTGTTTTTTGCATTCTCTACTACGTCTTCATCTAGCATCAACTCATAAGGATTTTCATCCGAGTCAACCAACGCATCACACGCCTCATTATCTACACCTAAGCCCACCAGCATCGCCTCCAAAAAAGTGTCACAAGTCCCTAATTTTCATAAGTTTATTATACCTTAAAATTATTACCTGAGTCAAGGTGATTTACTTATTTCTTCTCATTTTTTCAAGTTTTTCCAATGTTGTTGCATCAAGCCTTCCCATTAAAGAATCATTAACCTCTTTAATTTTTTCAGCTTTCTTTTCAATAGCTTTTTTTGCGATTCGTACTTCTTCTTTTAATTCTCTTGCTGATATTCTTGTACCACCTCTACCTAACACAATCTGCTGCTCTGCCCAATCTGATGTAGCTACTCTAACTCTTTTTTTTCTACCTATAGAATGTAATGTTTTTTCTATATAACTGTCAGCAGTTTCCCTCTCCTTTGTATAAACTACTTCTACTCCATACTGAATTTCTTTCTTCTCACTACTTCCTTTAACTAAGTGTGCATCAAATACAATAATTACTTTTATTCCAGTATAAGACTGATATTCAGCCATTACTTCAATAAGCTGATTTCTTGCGGATTCTAAGCTAATTGTACTTGATTCCTTTAACTCTGACCATGCATTTATTATGTTGTAACCGTCTACAAATAAATACTCTTTAGTTTTACTACCCACATCTATCCTAACTCCTCTGCCTTAAAACTTCATATATCATTATAGACGCAGCTACCGAAGCATTCAAGGAACTAACTTTACCCCTCATTGGTATTTTTAAAAGAAAATCGCATTTTTCCTTTACTAATCTACTTATTCCCTTTCCTTCGCTACCTATAACAAGTCCTATAGGACCCTTTAAATCTGCTTCGTAATAAACCTGCTCTCCAATCATATCTGCTCCATAAATCCAAAGCCCTTTTTCTTTAAGCTCTTCTATAGCAAAAGATATATTAGAAACTCGTGCAACTGGAAGATACTCAACAGCTCCAGCTGATGTTTTTCCTACAATTGCACTTAAACCAACTGACCTTCTTTTAGGTATTACAATTCCATGGGCACCTGCACATTCTGCAGTACGAATTATAGAGCCTAAATTATGAGGGTCAGTTATTTGGTCTAGTATTATGATAAATGGTTTTTCGCCGCGTTTATCAGCAAGTTCAAATATATCATCTATTGTACTATATTCATAAGATGAAACTATAGCTATAACTCCTTGATGGGAATTAGTTCTAGACATAGAATCTATTTTATTCTTGTTTACATATTGAACAACTATACCCTTACTCTTTGCCATTCCTTTAATCTTATTTATTGACCCTTTACCTGAACCTTTAGCTATTAAAATTTTTTCTATTTCTCTGCCTGATTTTATTGCCTCAATTACTGGATTCCTTCCTTCAACAAAATTCTTATCTGCCATTTTTTCACCTCTTAATTCCATTAAGAATTGATACATGTTTAGTATTTCTATAATCGCTCATAAAAATTAAATACTTATAGAGTTTTAAATTTTTCTCTCACTTCTTCTATTTTTCCACATGTCATTTTACCTTCAGGACAAGGTCCATTTAAACAACTTGGTCCTGCATATTTAAAAAGTGTCGGAGCAACCTTTCTTACTTCTCTTAACATCTCAGTAGCTAACTCTCTAATCTCCCATTGAGCTCTATTACAACATCTGTGCTTAAAAAAGTTAAAAAGACTTCTTGCATTCATAGTAAATACTATTTTTGTTTCACAAGCATTTGGAAATACGTATCTAGCATCTTCTATCGCTCTTTTTTCCGCTTTTTTTCTTGCCTCTTTTTCATTAATACCTTCATTTAGATAGTTATTTAAATGCTTATTAAATAAAATCTCCGATATCTGGTCATAATATTTTTGGTCTTCTTCCATAGCTTTTATGAACATTTCTTTAGCTTCTTCTACTTCCTCTATTGCTGGAGGTATAATGTATTCAAATTGGTCTAATTTTACGTATCTTTGAGATTGTTGAGAATATGAAGCTCCTATTCTGTGTCTAACAAGTTGATGAGTAAGTACCCTACTAACTCCCTCAACTGCAAAAGTAAATGACACATGCTCAACAGGTGATTCATGACCTAAACTCATTAACATTTCCAAAAACTTCTTAATTTTTTCTTCGTCAAGTTTTTCTTCAATTTTATCTATACCCACTCTTGAATAACAAAGCTTTGCTGCCGAAGCTACTAATTTTTCTGGATTAGGGGTATAATCTAAAAGCTTTACTTTAAGTTTAGACGCCATATTTATTTCCCCTTTCTATTTACATTAAATTTATAATTATACTTTAATTTTATATATTAAACGTTTAATGTTTTTACATAAACCTAATATATAAAGTTAACATTTAAAGTTATTATACCATAAGCTTATGAACAAAGTCGACTTCGTGGATTTGTTAACTAGTAGTTCGTTGTTAGTAGTTAGTAGCATTTACAAGTCGGTTCATTTAGGGCTATTTAAGAATTGTAAAAACACATTTAGGAATTTGGTACTAGTGATACAATTTAAAATATAAAAAGGACCATTTTACTGGTCCTCTTTTATCTTATTCAGAATCAACTCAAATATATCTAATAGCTTTTCATATCTTCCCGTTAAATATAGAAAACCTATCAACGCTTCAAATCCTGTTGCATATTTATAGTCTATTAGATTAGCATTTTTAGGAACAGAACCCGACTTAGCATTTCTCCCCCTTTTTACTATGCTCCATTCTTCTTCGTTTAGATATTCTTCTAAGTAATGTACTATGTCTGCTTGAGATTCAGCTTTTACATATTTTACTGCTTCTCTGTGTAATTGATTTACTGAAGTTTCTTTGTTATTTACAAGATATGTTCTTACCAAAACTTCATAAACAGCATCACCAATATATGCAAGATGTAGAGGGGACATCATTTTAACAGCTCTTATATCTTTTTCTTGTATCATAGCCTTTAATCTATCAAATAATTTATCAGCCATATTTTCACCTAAACTCTCTTCCATTTTACCCCTTGAGGTGTATCCTGTAATATTATACCTTTTTCTTTTAATTCATCTCTTATTTTATCAGCTAATTCATAATTTTTGTTTTTCCTTGCTTCGTTTCTTTTTTCTATTAATTCCATTATCTCTTCATCTAATAACTCTTCTTGTTTAGATAATATACCTAGTACATTACTTAGCTCTACAAGTACATCATATGCTTTTTTAACTACACTCTTTGGGGTTTCATGACTAAAATTTGAATTAGCATATTTCACTAATTCAAATAGAGCTGTTATTCCATCAGGAGTATTTAAATCATCATCCATACTCTCTATAAATTGAGCTTTAAACTGTTCTATAGCTTTTAACATATCTTTATCGTTATCTGTTAATTCTTTATCTTCACAAACATCCATTAAATGCTCTAAATTCTTCTTACCATTGTACAATCTGTCTAATCCATTTTTTGCTTGAATTACAAGGTCTCTACTAAAGTTTATAGGCTTTCTATAATGTCCTGATAGTATAAGGAATCTAATTATTTCTAAATCGAACTCTTTACTTATTTCTCTAACAGTAAAGAAGTTATTTTTTGATTTGGACATTTTTACATTTTGATTGTTTATCATTCCATTGTGAAGCCAATAATTAGCAAATGGCTTACCTGTCAAACTTTCACTTTGTGCTATTTCATTCTCATGGTGTGGAAACTGCAAGTCTTCTCCACCAGCATGTATGTCTATGGTATCTCCAAGGTATTTTCTAGCCATTACAGAACATTCTATATGCCAACCAGGTCTACCTTTGCCCCATGGACTATCCCACGACGGTTCTCCTGGTTTTTCACTTTTCCACAACACGAAATCCATTGGATGTCTTTTATTTTCATTTATTTGCACTCTAGCACCACTTATTAATTCCTCAATATTCTTTTTAGATAATTTTCCATAGTCCTCTAGTTTTGTAACATCAAAATATACATCTCCATTTGCACTATAAGCATATCCTTTATCAACAAGACCTTTTATAAACTCAATTATGTCATCAATATGTTCTGTTGCTCTTGGATGCCTTGTTGTTTCTTCTTTTAAATTAAGTCCTTTAGCATCAATTAAATATTCTCCAATGAATCTATCAGCTACTTCTTTAACTGTCTTTCCTTCTTCATTAGCTCGTTTTATCATTTTATCGTCTATATCAGTAAAGTTTAGTAGATAATCCACCTCATATCCTTTGTATTCTAAATATCTTCTAAGCACATCAAACACTACGAAAGGTCTTGCATTACCAACATGTATATAGTTATAAACTGTTGGTCCACATACATACATTGTAACTTTATCTTCTCTGATAGGTTTGAAATCTTCTTTTTTTCTTGTCAAAGTGTTATACAGTTTCATTATAATTACCCTCCTTCTCATAAATATATTTTTCTAATTCTACTACCTTCTTTCTTAAACACTCTAGCTCTTGTGCTATTGGGTCAGGCAATTTTACTTGGTCTAAATCAGTATATCGTTTTGATTGCTCTATGCTTTCTTTTTTCTTAAATACAATTCTACCTGGCACTCCAACCACCGTACAATTTGGAGGCACTTCCTTTAATACAACTGCACCTGCTCCTATTTTTGAATTATCTCCAACTTTAAAGGGTCCTAACACTTTTGCCCCCGTACTTATTAAAACATTGTTCCCTATAGTTGGATGTCTTTTTCCTTTTTCCTTGCCTGTTCCTCCCAAAGTAACTCCTTGATATATCGTGACATCATTACCTATTTCAACAGTTTCTCCGATTACTACACCCATACCATGGTCTATAAACACTCTCTTTCCTATTTTAGCACCAGGGTGTATTTCTATACCTGTTAAAAACCTAGCTAAATGTGATATCATCCTAGCTATAGTATATAATTTTCTGTTATAAAACCAATGAGATATTCTATAAAACATAATAGCATGTAAACCAGGATAGTTTAATAGAACTTCTAAAACACTTTTAGCTGCCGGGTCTCTTTCCAGTATTGCTTTTATATCCTCTTTTAAATTCTTAAACATATAATTTATCTCTCCCCAAATACCTTTATATTATATTTGGATAAAAAATAAAAAGACCATCTCTGATTACAGAGACGGTCTTTATCCGCGGTTCCACTCTGTTTGGGTAAAAATACCCCAACTTTAAATGCGATAACGGCAACTGCCGGTTCTCCCTACTTCTTTTTCAGGAAACGGTTCAAAGGTGCATTTCAATCTACAAGGAACTTAGAACCTCTCTCAGCTAATAAAGGCCCCTCTCTGTAAGTGTTGCAGATTTACTTCTCCTTATCATTACCTTTAATCAAATATTAAGCTGTTATTTTAATCATATTATTATCCTATGCATGCTTTTTTCCATTAGTTACTATAAAAGATTATTTTCTACATATTCTATACGTTTTAATATATTCTCTTTACCTAAAACCATGATTATATTAACCATTTCTGGTCCATGTACTTGCCCTGTAAGAACTACTCTAATTGGCATAAATAACTGTCTTCCCTTTATTCCTGTTTTCTTTTTTAATGTCTTGAATATACTACTTGCAAATTCTTCATCTATTTCTTCAATATCATTCAATTCTTCTTTAAGGGCTTTTAGTAATTCTGGTACTTGCTCTTCTTTTATAACCTCTTCAGCCTTTTCGTCCTCAAGCTTAACTTCATCGTTGAAATAAAAGTCTACTTTTTCAGTTATTTCGCCGACGTATGATAAACTCTCTTGTACTGTTGATACCATCGTCTTTATCCAATCATATCTTTCCTTTACATCTTCTTCTGTTATATAACCAGCTTCTTTTAAATGTGGAATAGCTAATTCTGTAATTCTTTCTACACTACTATTTCTTATATATTGACCATTAATCCAATTAAGCTTACCTTTGTCAAATACTCCACCAGTTCTAGCAACTCTATCAAAAGAAAACTTGTCTATTAATTCATTCATTGAGAAAATCTCTTGATTATCCTCTGGACTCCATCCAACTAATGCTAAATAGTTAACTAATGCTTCTGGTAGGTATCCTTTCTTTCTGAAATCAGATACAGCTACATCTCCGTGTCTTTTACTAAGTTTTTTCTTATTTTTATTTAAAACTGTAGGTAAGTGAATATACTCTGGTTTTTCCCATCCAAATGCTTCATATAAGTACACGTGCTTAGGCGTTGAAGGTAACCACTCTTCTCCTCTTACAATATGAGTTATTTTCATAAGATGGTCGTCTACAACTACTGCAAAATGATATGTTGGGAATCCATCTGATTTCATAAGTACCTGGTCATCTAAATCTTTCGTGTTTATTGTAACTTCTCCTCTTATTGCATCGTGGAATTTAATTTCCTTATTAGCAGGTAGTTTCAATCTTACAGTATATTCTTCTCCTGCTTCTATTCTCTTTTTAGCTTCTTCTATATCTATACTTCTACAATATCCATCATACTTTGGAACAAGACCTTTAGCTTTTTGTTCTTCTCTAACCTTATCTAATCTTTCTTTAGAACAGAAACAATAATATGCATGTCCTTTCTCTATAAGTTCTTCAATATACTTTTTGTATATATCTAATCTTTCTGACTGAATATATGGACCATATTCACCTTTTTGTACTAACTTTCCATCTTCTATAAAAACACCCTCGTCGTGTTTCACGCCAGCCCATTCTAATGCTTGAATTAAATTTTCTATTGCTCCTTCTACATATCTAGTTCTATCTGTATCTTCAATTCTTAAAACGTATTTACCGCCTTTGTTCTTAGCAAATAAATAATCATAAAGTGCTGTTCTTAAACCACCTATATGTAAATAACCTGTCGGACTAGGTGCAAATCTCACTCTAACTTCAGACATACTACGACCTCCTAATTCCCTTTTATACCTGTATATTATATACTACATGTTATATTGTATCAAGAAAATTTCTGTTATACCTTATTATAATACACTTTTACTATCCCTCTATTATATTTTTTACTAAAGTAGATATATTGTCAAACAATCTATTTAGAAAATCTATTATTCGCTGTAATAAAGATTTTACTTCTTTACTATTCTCTGATATTTCATTTAACTTATCCGATATATTTTTAAGTTGTGTTTTTATTTCTCCTATCTCTAAATTAAGCTCAGAAACTTTTTTCATTAAGATAACTATCTCATCTATTTGTTGAGAATTGAGGTTTATATCTAGTTGTCCTGCTACTTTTATTACAATTTCTCTAATCTCTTCTTCATTTTTAAGATTCTTACTAGCTACTTCTTCTTTTACTTCCTTAATAAGCTGACTTGCATTTTGTTTTCCTATTTCTTCTCCTAATTTCCCCGTTTTAGCTATTTCCTCATTAGCTACTTCCTTTTCTTTATTACTTACATTTACTCCTGATACATCTTCAAATGCTTTAATTATACCTGTTAATGCTGCTGTTCCCGAAACACTAACTGGTGCTGCCACCTTTACTTTTGCATCCTTTACACCTGCGGTAACTAAAGCATTCATATACATTTCTTTGGTTACCCAATTAATATTATATGTTTCAACCGTTATCCCCTCATTGTTATCTAATTTTTCTACATATGCACATGAAATAGCTTTAGTGCCTATATACTCCTCTTTGATATACTTTCCTAGATACTCTCTTTCTTCTTCATTAGTGACCTCTACTCTTCTTACTTTATCATCTACATTAAACAAATCTAACATTTGCTGTCTTTGCTGTAGAGCTAAATCTTCACCCAAGCTCACTGTAACGTTATTCTCTTGACAATAATTATAAGTAGTAAACAATATCATAAATATCATAAAAAAATAAAGGCTTCTCTTGTTTATCAAAACTATACCTCCTGTATACTATTTGACTTTTATTAGAAAATCCTCATTAAAACGAAAAATACTAAAGCTATTAATATTATGTGTACTATCCACCATCCAACAGATAGAAAAGCAAATCTACCTGGTGTAACTTTCTTATCCTTATGATTATTATCCATATAATACCTCCCACTTTTTGTTCCTCAATTCCTTATATATGATTAATTTAAAAGTTATTTATTATTTTGCACATAAAAATCACGAGCTATTCACGTCTTTTATACCAGGACAAAGTCGACTTCGTCGATTTGTCGGTTAGTAGTTAGTTGTTAGTAGCTTTTTAGTCTGTTTATAATTTTCTATGTTTAAAAAAAAGAGCACACTTTCGTGTGCCCTTGCCCTATATCTCTAATCCTTGCTTATTAAATTCTTCTTTAATCTTTTCAAATACTTCACTTGATTTAATTTCTTCTTTTTCATTGCCCTTTCTTAATACAAATTCTACCATATCTTCTCCTGCTTTTCTTCCAACTGTAACTCTTATAGGTATACCTATAAGCTCTGCATCAGTAAACTTAACTCCTGGTCTTTCTTTTCTATCATCAAGTAATACTTCTATTCCTTTATCTGTTAACTCTTTATATATTTTTTCACCTAATTGTACTTGGTCATCCTTTTTAGCATTTACTATTGTAATTATTACATGATATGGAGCTACTGCTAATGGCCAAATGATACCTTTTTCATCATGACTTTGTTCTATTATTGCAGCCATAGTTCTTGAAACTCCTATACCATAGGAGCCCATATAGAATTTTCTTGACTTACCGTTTTCGTCCAGGAATGTAGCATTTAATCCATCACTGTACTTAGTACCTAATTGGAATATATTTCCCACTTCTATTCCTCTAGCCATCTTTAACGGCTTGTTACATTTAGGACATTTATCTCCTTCTTCTACAAGTAGGATATCTTCTACAACTTCACCTTCAAAATCTCTTCCATAATTAACATTTTTAATGTGATAGTCTGTTTCATTTGCTCCAACTATAAAGTTCTTCATTTTAGTAACTCTTGAATCTACTATTAATCTAATGTCTTGCTTTAAACCTACAGGTCCAGCAAAACCTACTTCTGCTCCTGTAACCTCTTTAATAATATCTTCATTTGCCATTTCTATTTCATGCTCTGGTACTTGTAATACTTTTAGTAACCTTTATTTCATTCAATTCTCTACTACCTGGTATTAAAACTCCTACAACTTCATCTTTTACTTTGTATATAAGGGTCTTAACGAATTTTTCAGCTGGTAAATTGAAAAACTCAACTAGCTCTTCAATAGTTCCAACAGATGGAGTATGAACTTTTTCCATTTCTAACTCTTCTACATCTTCAACATCTATGTCATATACACACTTAGCCTTTTCATCTGTAGCTGCATAATCACAATCATCACAGTAAGCGATTTGACTTTCACCTACTTCTGACATAGCCATAAACTCATGAGAGTCGCTACCACCCATAGCTCCAGAGTCACCTTCTACTACTCTAAAGTCTAAACCACATCTTGTAAATACTTTTTCATATGCTTCCCACATTTGTTTATATGACTCTTTCATACCTTCTTCGTCTTTGTCAAAACTATAAGCATCTTTCATTATAAATTCTCTACATCTCATTAAACCGAATCTTGGTCTTTTTTCATCTCTGTACTTTGTTTGTATTTGATAAATATTCATTGGTAATTGCTTATAAGATTTTAGCTCATTTCTAATTAAGTCTGTAAAAATTTCCTCATGAGTAGGACCTAAGCAAAACTGTCTTTCATGTCTATCCTCTAATCTAAACATCTCAGGTCCAAAATCATACCATCTACCACTTTCTTGCCACAATTCTGCAGGTTGGATTGCAGACATTAGAACCTCTTGAGAACCAGCTGCATCCATTTCTTCTCTTACTATATCTTCAATTTTTTTAATAACCCTGTATCCTAATGGTAAGTATGAGTAAACTCCAGATACTAATTTTCTTATCATTCCCGCTCTTAAAAGTAACTTATGACTAGGAATTTCTGCTTCCGATGGAACCTGTCTTAACGTTGGCATATAAAGCTTTGACATTTTCATAAATTTATCTCTCCTTTCATTTATTTTGAATTATCTTATTTTCTTTGAGCTAAATTTAAACATTTGTCTTTCTTTACAAATAAAAAAACCTTCTTCCCACACATAAGGGACGAAGGTTATCCGCGGTACCACCCTAATAGACTACTAGTATTAATAGTCCTCTCATTTTAGATAACGGAATTACCGTCTAGACTTACTTTATTCAGTCTAGCTGCTCCGGGACGGGTTCAGCATCTAGAGGGTCAGAAATCTTTCAGCCTAGGATTTCCTCTCTGTAGACCATAAATACCTACTATTTCCCTTCAAGGCATTTACATTATTATGTAACAATTTTAAATTTATATTACAGTAAAAAAATCCTTTTGTCAATACATCCTAATTTCTAAATATAACTGACTCTTTATTAAACATTTTTACTGTTATAAAAATTGCTATTGAAATATATATAATAGTCCATATAGATACAGTTATTATATGAATAGGATTATAAATTGATACTAAAGCCTCTTTTATGATTGATATTATGTTTATTACAGGTATATAAAAGTAGCTATCAGGTATTGCCTTACCATCAAGATACATTGTAAAATACGCTGGTATTAATAATATTATCGTTATTGGTGTCAAATAGGTTTGTGCTTCCTTAAAGTTTCTAGCAAAGAAACTAATAGCTAATTCAAGTCCACTAAATGTTAAAGTAAGCCCTATACAAAATAAAGCTATTACTATTATTGATTTTATAGGAAGAATAACTCCTGTACCTAAAAAATCAGGACTAATTTGTGTTGCTAATATAAATCCAATCAATGACGCAATAGTAGCTATTATACCTGCTGTTACCACTGTAAAATACTTACCTAAAATAATAGATGTTCTGCTAGCATTAGTCGTTAAAAGTGGCTCTAAAGTCTGTCTTTCCTTTTCACCTGCACCTAAATCAGTAGCTGATGGTATACCACCTGCTGCAGACCATATTGTAAGTAACATAGGTAACATCATAGAAAACAGCATAATACCGTATCCATCTTCTTCTACAGAAAGAGATGAACTCTTTATATCAACGGCATTAAGTATATTAGGATTAATTCCTTTAGCTTTTAATCTTTTTACAACTAAATTATCAGCATATTGTTTTATTATTGACCTTAATCTAGGCTCTGCCATACTAGATTTTTGACTTGATTCATCATAAATAATTTCTATTCCGCCTGTTAATCCCTTTTGAATATTTTTATCAAAATCCCTATTAATTTTTACTATAGCTTTTATTTCTAGCTCCTCTAGTGCTTCATTAGGATTCTCTACTTCTTTAACAGATACGCCTTGATGATTTTTCAAAAAATTAACTACATCATAATTTTCTTCACTTATTATAGCAATATCTATTGGCTTTTCTCCTTCTTCTATAAACTTTGACGTTCCACTTCCAATAGCTAAGGCTAATATAGGAAATATTAGTATAGGTATGATTATACTCGAAAAAATAGTTTTTCTATCCCTAAATGTGTCCTTTAATTCTTTTTTAAATACAATCCACATATATTTATTCATTTTTATCCCCCACCAACTTTACAAATATTTCTTCTAGCTCAACACCTGCATATTTACGTTTAAGCTCTTCTAAATTTGTTACTTCAACCATTTCACCCTTATGTATAACCCCTACAGTATCACATAATTTTTCAACCTCTGCCATAGAATGACTTGAAAATACTATAGTCTTCCCCTGATTCTTTAATCTTTTTATAAACTTATGTACTATTCTAATAGCAGTTACATCTAATCCCGAAGTTGGTTCATCGAAAAGCATTATTTCAGGGTCGTGTACTATACTTCTAGCAAGAGCAACCTTCTGCTTCATACCTTTAGACAGCTTACCTGCTCTTCTATCGATGTATTCTTGCATATTTAATATTTCACTTAATTCTTGTATCCTATTAGATATTTGTTCTTTTGTCATTCCATTTAACAATCCAAAATACTCAATATTCTCACGTGCTGTTAATCTGTCATAAAGCCCTGTTTCTCCACCAAACAAAATCCCTATTCGTCTTCTAATTTCTTTTTGAGCTTGTAAAAGGTCTACACCATTAATCAAGGCTGTTCCTCGAGTAGGCTTCAACATGGTAGCTAACATTCTAAGGGTTGTCGTCTTTCCTGCACCATTTTCTCCTAGAAGTCCAAACACCTCACCTTTTTTAACTTCAAATGAAATACCTTTAACAGCTTCCACTTCTTTAAATTTTTTACTTAATTCCTTTACCTCAATCAAGTTCTAACCCCCTAATAAAGCTATTTTTTATAATATACAATTCACATTCTACATCCTATCAATAGTACAAACAGCTTGAGCTGATATTCCCTCTTCTCTACCTTCAAACCCCAGCTTCTCTGTTGTAGTAGCTTTTATATTTACGTTGTCTTTAGAAGTATTTAAAACCGCTGCTATATTTTGTCTCATCTCTTCAATATACGGAGCAAGTTTAGGTTTTTGTGCCACTATTATTGCATCAATGTTATTTACCTTATATCCCTTTTCATTCATTTTTTCATACACTTCCTCAAGTAATTTCATGCTTGAAATATCTTTATATTTATTATCTGTATCAGGAAAATGCCTACCTATATCGCCTAAACCTAAAGCTCCTAAAATACTGTCCATAATGGCATGTATTAGTACATCTGCATCTGAATGTCCTAATAATCCCTTAGAATGTTCTATTTCTACTCCACCAAGTACAAGTTTTCTACCTTCAACCAACTTATGTACATCATATCCTATTCCTATTCTCATATTACTTTACCTCCTTTAGTATAACTAAACCAAACTCTAAGTCTTCTGGGGTTGTCAATTTAATATTCTTATAACTACCCATTATCATTTTCACCTTATATCCTAAATTTTCTACTAACATACTATCATCTGTTGCTGTATATGATTCCTGTTTTGCTTTTTCATAAGCTTTTAATAATATATCATACTCAAAGCATTGAGGAGTCTGAACGCTCCAGAGTGTACTGCGGTTTGGAGTGTCAATTATACTGTTACTTTGGTCTATAACTTTTATAGTATCTTTTACTGGGACTCCAATTACACAAGCTTTATGTTTAATAACTCCTTCAATTCCATCTACTATATTCTTTTCTGTCACAAAAGGTCTTGCTCCATCGTGAACTAATACAATTTGACATTTATCATTAACAGCAAATAAACCATTATACACAGAATCCTGTCTTTCTTTTCCTCCAGCAACTATACTTTTTATCTTCTGAAAGTTATATTTTTTAACTATATTTTCACGACAATAGTCTATTTCATCTTCCCTTACAACTAAAACTATTTCATCTATATATTGGCATTTATCAAACCTTTCTATAGTATGGGCCAACACCGGTTTATCTTTAAGAATAATATATTGTTTATTAATGGTGCTTTTCATTCTTTTTCCCATACCTGCTGCTGGAATTACAACTGATACATACTTATTTTCATAGCTCATTTTATCACCTCAGGATTATTATAGCATAAAAAAGTGTCAAACCACTTTTTATGCTAGACTTTCCTTTTTCGCTTATCGCTATCCTCTATCAAACGCACGTATATATTGAATAAAATCAACTTCGTCGATTTATTACCTAGTAGTTCGTTGTTAGTAGTTAGTAGCATTTTAGTCAGTTCTTAGTTCTTAGGGAAACATTAGAAAGAATTAGGCTATTCGCTGTTCGCCTTTCGCTTTTCTATAATAATTTTACAAATATTCTCTCTGCCTTTAAAATTTATATTCAACTTAATTACAAGCTATACAGTAAATAAACTTTGTTACACAAACAAAAACCCGACTTTAAAAGCCGGGTTAGTTTTTGAATTATACAGCCTTATCTATCATGGCCTTTGGTTTTGCAAATATCATTCTTCCAGCAGCCGTTTGTAATACACTAGTTACCATAACCCCAATAGTTTCTCCTATATGTTTTTTACCACCATCAACTACTATCATTGTTCCATCATCTAGATATGCAATACCTTGACCTGATTCTTTTCCGTCCTTTATCACTTGCACTACCATTTCCTCTCCAGGAATAACTATTGGTTTTACTGCATTAGCTAATTCGTTTATATTTAATACCTCTACACCATGAAATTCTGCCACCTTATTTAAGTTAAAGTCATTAGTTACTACTTTCCCTTCTAATTTTTCCGCTAGTTTTAGAAGTTTACTATCTACTTCGTTTATATCATCAAAGTCTCTAGGGTCAATTATAACTTCTATGTCTATTTCCTTTTGAATTTTATTTAATATATCTAAACCTCTTCTACCTCTATTTCTCTTTAAACCATCTGAAGAATCAGCTATATGTCTTAATTCCTCTAGCACAAACTCTGGTATAATCAATGGACCTTCTATAAATCCTGTTTGACATATATCTGCAATCCTACCGTCTATTATTACACTTGTATCTAGCACTTTAGGTCTAACTTTAGTCTTTGATTTGTTTCCTTTGTCCTTTAAAGTATTCCTCTTAAAAATACTTGTTAAATTTGAAAAATCCTCTTTTTTTCTAGTAGGAATCTTTACTCCTAGATATCCAAAAAGTAAATATAATACTATTGAAATAGCTGTGCCTAAATAAGGAATTTCAAAATTATAAAATGGTTGACTAGCTAGAAATGCAATTATTAATCCGAAAATCAGACCTATCGAACCTAGAATCATATCTCCAGTTGGTACATTTTGCAATTCTCCTTCTACCATAGCTACAACTTTCTTTCCAACTTTTATAATTTTAGGAGAAATAATAAAAAATATAATTCCAAAAACTAAACTTATTCCTATATACATGTATAAGCTTATTCTTTCTGAAATTTCCAATAGCCCAACTGATTTAACTAGAGCTACTACACCTAACCCTAAAGACATTCCTATGATAATAAGTAAACCTCTAATTACCTTGTTTAACATGTATTCATCACCTCCTATTATATAGTTATTTCCATAAAAACATCTTTATATAACTAATTTACCACAATTTTCAATAATTAACCATCCTTTTTAAAAAATATTGATTATTTTTTTGATATATGGTAATCTATTTAATGGTGTTTATACATATTAAAACGATATGCAAAAAAACATAAAAAGCAAGCGTCTCGATTTAAGACGCCTACTTAACGATATGGTCTATTAATTGTTCAGCTTCTTGCTCGTTTATTTCTTTAGCTAATACAATTTCACTTACTAACATTTGTTTTGCATTGTTTAGCATTTTTCTTTCTCCCGTGGATAAACCCTTTTTCTTATCTCTTATCATTAGATTACGTACTACACTTGCTATTTCGTAAATGTCACCACTTTTAATTTTGTCCATATTAGCCCTATACCTTCTGTTCCAATTTTGCGGCATCTTCGTTTGGTCATCTCCTAGAACTGCAAATACCTGCTCCATTTCCTTAGCACTTATTACTTCTCTTATGCCTATGTCATCTATATTATCCATCGGTACCATAACTTTCATATCCCCCATAGGCATCTTCATAACATAATATTTCTTCTTACTACCCAATATTTCTTTTTCTTCAATGGACTCAATAATACCAGCACCATGCATTGGGTAAACTATTTTATCACCAATATTAAACATAAAGCTAAACCTCCCGTGATTCTACATACGTGTATATTTTAAGTATACACCATACACCCCAAAATGTCAAATTTTTAATTTTACCATAGACCTAATGTTTTTGTCAACTAAATTTATATTGATTCAGAGATTTCGCATCTAATTTCCAGTAAAAACTTTACTTTCCCTTAATTTG
>NZ_ARZA01000206.1 GCF_000387765.1 Caldisalinibacter kiritimatiensis | reverse complement strand
TACCAGCCCCTGCATCGGACTTTCACCGACAAGCAAGCGCCCATGCTGGGCGCACTAAAAGATGTGATGTATTCATGATAAATACATCACATCTTTTTATTTTTTTACATTACCTTCTATACTACTAATTTTCTTCATTACGCAATGAATTATATATATCATCTATGTTTTCTAATAATGTTTTATATGTAGAATCTGAATTCAAAACGTAATATTCCCAACCAGTACAATACATATGTTTATTCTCATATATATATATTGTGAGGAAATCTTGAGTAGTATCATTAGTGAGAACTATCATGTACTTTAAATTTTTTCCTGTTCCCATGTATACAGAAACCATGTCTTGTAATTTTAAAATTCTAAGTTTTTTTAATTCATTTAATAATTGATTTATTTTTGTAA
>NZ_ARZA01000205.1 GCF_000387765.1 Caldisalinibacter kiritimatiensis | reverse complement strand
TATTTTTTTTACTAATTTTCTGTGGATAAGTTTAATTTTGTATTTTGCAACTATCTAATTATTAATTATCTAGTTACATCTTATATTCACCTATTTTTAACTTTTTGATAAGCTTAATTATCGGCCTTCTTATTAAATCTTTCTCATACTGATTCATACCTAAAAACCACATAGAAACTGAAAAAATTAACACATATACAAACCCATATAATAAGAATAATTTAATATTATACAAATCAATATATATATGCACTAAAACTCCTACTAAAATTGGTAATATAAGTGAAGGTACGAAACTAATTATCTGTTTCCAAAAATATATCATATCAAGTCCAACTTTTTTATGATAATACCAATTCATAATAAAAATATTTCCAATAATTAAAGATAATGCTGTACCCATAGCTGCTCCTATCCCTGCATATTTTTTTGACAGTGGAATTGTAATAATCACATTTGCAATAGCTATGAAAAAATAAACCCATGAACGAAATTGATGTGTATTTTTAGCTCTTTGAATTTCTATACCAATATTCTGTATTAAAGGAATGGTAACAGGCAATATTAAAAATAAAGTTATTAAATAAGATTCACTATAATTTGGTCCTGCCCACATATTAATAAATGGTTGTCCAAAAAATATCAATCCTGTCCAAATAACCGAAAGTACGATAAATTGAACTCTACCCACTCTTGTAAATAACAAAGTAAGTTCATGATTGTCATCGAAAGAAGCCACTATCTTATTTACCCTTGGTATAAATAAGCTTGAAATAGCAGTAGATAAAGATATATAATAAGTATTAAGTTGGGCTGCTAATCCATATAAGGCAACAAACACAGTACCATGAAATCTTCCTAATATAAACTTATCTACGTTCCAATTAATTTGGTCAATAATCATATTCATAAAAACAAAAGAGGAAAATATTGTCATTTCTTTCATCAGCGAAAAATCAAATTGTCGAAAAGAAAATTCCATGTTCAATTTTCTAAAGCAAAATATTGCATTAGCAATTTCTATTGATATATTTAATACCGTTGTAATAACAACCATTCCTATAGAACCATAACCCAATAATAATACTGGTAAAACTAAAAATGGATTTGCTATCACTTTAATCATCTGCAAGAGTTTTTGAAAAACAAATTGCTCATTTGCTGTAATATAAGAGTTAAATACTACATTTGGAAACGAAAATCCTATATTTATAACCATTATTGTCATAAGAATCTTTGCAACTGAAAGTTCTTGAGTTGTAAGTTGGGATCCAAAAACTAAATTAGTATTAAAAACAAGAGCCATTCCAGCTAATACTGCAATAAAACCAAGTATGGAAAAAATAATAAGAAACATGCCATTAATCTTTGCAATATTTTCACGTTCATTTCTAACCTTGTATCTAGAATAATATCGTATATATGCACTCCCAAATCCAAAATTAAGAAGTCCTAAATAACTCACAACAGAAACAACTAAATTATAAAGTCCATACTCACTTTGTCCTAAAAGACGAAGCATAATAGGGGTATATATTATTGATATAATATATCCAAGCGCCATAGATATATATGATAAAGCAGCCCCTGCTTTAAGTTGATTAATCTTCATAGCTTAATTCTCACCCTTAACACCTAAAGCTTTTGTTAAATACTCTAAAGCCTTATTTCGTTCAGCATCTAAAATATGTGTAACATGACTATAATCAACTTCAAAAAGCTTTGTATTATTTGAATTAATATTAAAACTCTCTGCTTTTCTGGAATGTAAATCAAATTTATCCAATAGCGTATCAATTCTTGAATACATGGATACAGAACTTCCTTCTCTATTATAAATTAAGAAAGGTTTCTCAAGTAGAATTGAAAATACTGCTCCATGAAATGAATCAGTACAAAAAATACTACACGAATTAATATAATCGAGGAATTGACTAGGCCCTATCGCATAATACAGCTCTTCTCTAATATCTCCTAAATTGACTACATCAAGATTATTTCTTTTAGAAATGATTGCAATTTGTTCTTTGTATTTCTTAGGAACACCACCTAAAAAATATGTAAGTAAATATTTTTTAGAAGGCTTATTGCTATCCACCTTAGATATTGATAACCATTTTTCCTTTTTTAATAATAATGTTGGATCTACTAATACAGGAACTTCTCTACCAGTTAGGTCTTTAATTATTTTAGCTCCATCATATTCTCTTACCGATAAACTATTTATTTCAGAAATCCATTTTCTATATCTTTCAATATAGTCTTCGGGTATTTTTGACACACCAAAGCTTGGAGATAAAGCTATCCTTTTATTTCGAGGAGCAAAAGTTAAAAAATCTATATCAGAAGTTCTATGATTGTATGGATTCCAAACTTGATCACTACCAGTAATAAAATAATCATAATTATTAGATAAATCTTCTGGAATATTTGTATCTGATATTGAATAATCTGTTTCCAAAATATGCTCTTTAGTGAATTTTTTGAAATTTCGTTCTCTTGAATTTTTCAATTCTTTAATCTTATTATTATTTACTTTTTCCAGGAACTTATTAGTTACTTTAATATAGGCTTCTCTTGGAGTTAATTTTATAAGATTTTCTACTCGACTAATTAGATTAGGTCTTTTTGAATATTTTGAGTATTTGGTTCCGTTTCTAATAGTTTCCACCTCAAAACCTAAAGATTTTAAATATTCTTGTACTGCATAATTTTGTAATCTATTTCCATAATTATTATAGTCATTAATTGTAAATAATCCTATTTTCTTCACTTTTTCATCTCCTATCTTTTAATCTATTTTCTAACTTCAACTTAGCATAATTTAATTTTATGCTTCTTAGCCCATTATTCCATGAATATCCTTTTATATAATATCTATATTTATTAAAGTAGTTTTGAATGATACATTCATTAACACCAGTTTGAACTGCATTCATCAGCCTATAAATTAATAAAGCTTTTAATCTATATTTAATCAAAGCCTTTTCTACTTGTTCATTATTATTAATAATCGAATTATTTTGAAGTCTCTTTATTGAAGAATAGTCTTTGTCTATTTTATCCATACTAAAAGCAGAGAGACAATTGTCATTAAAGGCTACTCTATAATTAGTTAAATACTCCTTAACATAAGTTACATTTTTTGTTCTAGATAAAACTTCACAAAAAAACTCAAAATCTTCTCCCCATGATACACCTTCTTGAAATCTTATATTAAATTTATCTAAAATATCTTTTTTAATCATCCAACCCGTCGTATGTACTGCAACTTTGCCTAAAATATAGTCAACTAATATATCTCCCCACTTAAATCTTGTTCTTTTTTTATACTTTTTTCTCGGAGTCACAACATTATATCCACAATAACAAACATCCGCTGATTTATTATATATTTCTAACAACATTCTTTCTATATAAGTTTTTTCATAAAAATCATCTGAATCCAAAAAACAAATATACTCACCTCTTGCTTCTTTTATTCCCTTATTTCTTGCTACAGAAACACCAGAATTTGGCTGAAAAATATACTTAAATCTAATATCTTCATCTAGGTATTTTTTTACTACTTCCTTTGTATTATCTTTACTTCCATCATCTATAATAATAACTTCAAAATTTGAATAAGTTTGTTCTAATAAAGAATTCAAAGAAATTGAAACAACTGTTTCACCATTGTATACTGGTATTATTACAGAAACTTTTGGACTCATATATTCACCTCTTTTCCCTCAGTTGATTCATTAAATGTAATTAGTTTTATAAATATAACAGATAAAAGAACTAGTCCACCTCGCATAACTTCACCTTTATAATTTGCCATTAATAACGCAACTACTGAATACTTTGAAATTATTAACTGTAAATCATATTCATTCTTATTAACAAAATAATTAATCGAAGGTTTCTTAAATAAAAATTTTAGTATCGCCCCATACAAAATAGAAATATAAATTATTCCTCCCATAAACATATCATTCACATAGCCAATATCTGATGGACTATAACCCATTTCAATAGCCTGTCCACCAAATAATCTATACCCTTCTCCAAATATAGCACCCAGACCTTGAGGAAAAGATAAATGAGAATCAGCTAAAGCTGCATAGTTTCCTGATTTTTCGTTATATATAAAAAATTTTATAGTATCTTCAATTCCACTCATAATCCAATCATAAGTATATGGAGCAACTATGCTTAGTACTAGGGTTGCACCAACAAGAATTATTAATGCAAAAATTGATATACGAATCATTTTCAATGAAATTTTCCCTTTAAGAATAAAATGTAATGCTAATACTATTGGGGATATTACAAAAACTAGTAAACCGAATCTCCCATTTAATAATATTACAAGTAAAATAAACGGTAAATATATTAAATATTTTCTTTCTTTAAATATAGAATAAAAAAAAGCTATTGAAGCCAATATTCCATGGTATATAGGTGTAAAAAAAGTGTAGTCACCGCTAATTCCATATATTCTCATTCTAGATATAAATATATTTTCTTCTCTATTTATATAGTACAAAGATAGAGCTATACTCTTCAAAGAAGGAAATAATAGCATCATAATCGTTATAATACCTTGAATTAAAGCTAAGTTTAACAAAACCCTTATCATATCATCTTTCTGAAACCCTATATATTTCATAAAGTCAATAATTATCAAAACGTGAATTATTTGAATAATTATAAACAAATTTTGCATTATCCTAATATCATAAGAACCTAGTGATGCTCTGATCGCAAAATATAAAGCAGAAATAAATATCCCAAACATTAACCAAAAAACATTCTTATTAATTTTAAATACAGTGGTTTTATTCTTACACGTAAATACCCAAGGTATCAGCATAAGCACTAAAAGTAATACAGAAAATACTTCTATATATACTCCGATACACAGATCAGATACACGTGGCATGTAAAAAATAAAAAAAGTATAAATGTATATAAACAACTTCTTCATTTTCATATTCCTAAACTTTCTTTTTATCGTCAATCTTGCGACCTCCTAAGTGGAAAAGCTAAATCACAAACACTTAAAATATTAACCAATAAAATATTAAATATATTCGTCTTTATATAGTTTAAACAACTCTTTTACCATTTGCTTAACATCAAATTTAGCGCATCTTTTATTTGAATAACTTACTTTACAATGATACATATCATCATTATGTAGCAGGGAAAAAATTTTATTCTCCAAATCATTATAGTTACCTAATTCAAATTTTAAATCTTTATCTTCAATTACATCATTTAACCCCTCAACATCACTAACAATCACGGGCTTCTCAGCAGCCATACCTTCTACCGCTGCTAATCCGAAGCCTTCCCAATTCGATGATAAAACAACTATATCCACAGTCTTAAGTATCCTAGAAACATCTTGACGAAAACCTAAAAAATGAACTCTGTCTGATATCCCAAGCTTATTAACCAATTCTATATTGTCATTTATTAAAGGACCCTCTCCAACAAGTACTAAGTGAACATTATCCTGTAATTTACTTATAGCCTTAATTAAAGTAGGTTGGTCCTTTGCCTCTGAAAATCTACCGACCATGCAAACTAACTTTGTATCTTCATCAATTCCATCGACTAAATCATTTTTTTTATAAGGCAAGGCTTTCTTGAATTTTTCTAAATCCACTCCATTTTCCATAACAATATGTTTGTCTGCTCTTTTTCGCTTAGGATCTATCCAATCTATCAAATTATCTCTAGTTTTTTTAGTGATTGAAATAATAGTGTCATATTTAGAATATATAAATTTATCTATTGGTCTAAAATAAAGCTTTTCGCGTCTCCTGTTATAAGTACTATGTTCTGTCGTTATAAACTTTACTTTTTTGTTTCTATAAATTACTCTTGTTAAAGCTACCCAATATTGTGTAGGAAAAAGATGTGAGTGAACTATGTCATAATTACCATTATGTATATATTTTTTTATTTCTAAAATATTCCTTGGGTCATATATATTTTTATATTTAATAATATCAACTTTTACTCCTTTTTTAAGTATAGAGTCGTAGAAAACATTATTTTTATCTGTTAACAATAAGATGTCAGCTTTTACATCTTTTTCTTTATTCATAAGAGGAATTAAATCTTCAAGAAGTTTTTCTGCCCCACCAGAGCCTAAATTGTTGATAATATAAAGTACTTTCAATATAATGTCACCTACTTTATCACCAATATTATTATTTATTTTATATAAATTAACATTAAATATATTTTTTGTAAATCTGTTCCATTTTTATAATGACATTATCTAACGAACATTTTTTTACTAATTCAACACTATTTAGTCCATACTTTACTCTTACTTTATGTAGCCTATAAAGTTCATCAACTGCATTAGCAAATCCATCTACATCATCTATTCCAACAACATAGCCATTCTCACCATTTTTAACTAAATCTCTATTACCTCTACAATCTGTAACCACAAGAGGTAATCCTGTCGCCATTGCTTCCATAACGTTGACTGGTAAGCCCTCACGTCTTGATGCTGAAACAGCTACATCTGAAATAGCCATAAGGTTTGGAACATCTTTTCTATACCCTAAAAGTTTAATATTGTTTTCTAAATCTAGCTCTTTCACTTGATACATGTACTGTTCCATTAAATTACCTTCACCAACAAGTAATAGTTTTATATTAGGAATTTTATTTTTTAACACATTAACAACGTTTATAAGCATATCTTGATGCTTATTATGATTTAGCTCTGCAACAAATATTAGAATAAAGTCCATTTCACTATATCCATATTGCTTTCTCAGTTCTTTTCTCTTTTCAGAAGTTTGGAATTTAAACTTATTTAAATCAATACCTACACCATTTACTTTTTTTATAAAGCCTGCTTTAAACTTTTTTCTTATTGCACATTCATAATCTTCATCATTGATAGTAATTAAACAGTCTGTATATTTCGACAACCACTTTTCAACTGGATAGTATAATAACCAATTTACTATTGGTGCCCTCTTAAAAAAATGGAAACCATGTGCTGTATAAATAACTTTTGTTTCTTTTTTTCTTGCTTTTTTAGCAGCTAATCGAGTTAAAACACTTCCCATAGGAGTATGACAATGTATCAATTTATAATTGTTATTGTCTATAATTTTTTTAAGTTGTTTATATGCTTTCAAATTCACTAACCTAAATGGAGATCTTTCAAAGAGAATATTATGTTTTATATCAACAAAAGGAATAGATGAATTCCCATTACTTGCAACATGAACTTCATATCCTTTTTCTTTAAACCATTTAAGATAAGGAACATGAAAATTTAATATATGACTATCAACAGTAGCTGTAAATAATACTTTTTTCATGATTTATCACCTTATTCTTTATATATTGTCATTACTTGAATAGACTCTAGTTGTCTAATACGCATTTTATTCTTCTTCGGTAGTCACTACTTCTTCATAAGCACTTAAATTAATTTTTTTTAATTCCTCATTTATCTTTTTATCTTCCTTAACTCCTGCTGAACTATCTTTAATAAAGATAACTTTAAGAGTATTAAATATAATTTTTATATCTAAAAGTAAAGAATATTTTTTTATATACAGTAAATCAAACTTAGCTTTATTTTCTGGATCAGTAGAATATCTTCCTAAAACTTGAGCTAACCCGGTTATACCGGCTTTAACAAAAACTCTATATTTAAATTCTTCAATTTCTTTATTGAATTTTTCCACAAAATACGGTCTTTCTGGTCTTGGACCTACTATACTCATATCTCCTTTTAGTACATTTATTAACTGAGGAAGTTCATCTATTCGAGTAGCCCTAAGAAATCTACCTATTGGAGTTATCCTAGGATCTCTTTCTGTAGCCAATACTGGACCCGTATGTTTTTCTGCATCAACTATCATAGTTCTAAACTTATATAAGCTAAATACTTTATTGTTTTCAGTAACTCTTTCTTGTTTATAAAATATAGGACCTTTATCGTATAATTTAATAGCTATTGAAGTAACTAATAAAAAAGGAAATGTAATAGCCAATCCACCAATTGATATAACTATATCCAAAACTCTTTTTAATACTTTCTGTTCAAATGACAAACCTAATTGCTCAACTTTTAATAACAACATATCATTACTCTGTGTAATTTTTGAGTTCATTAATGCGATTTCGAGCATTCCCGGAACTATATATAAAATTTTGTTTTTCTTAGAACAATATTCAACTAAATCTAGCTTATATTTGTTTGGTATATTACTATCAATATAAACCTTATCCATCTCGTCAATTAATTGATATGTTTCTTGAGTTATTGAATTGCATACATGTTTAATGCAATCACCATTTATTTTATTTAATAAAAACTCTTTAGTCATAAGATTTGATTGCGTATCTGATACAACTAGTAAAATATTTTGTGATTTCTTGTTTCGTTTTATTATGTTTAGAACTGTAATTTTAAGAAGAAAAATTAATATAAATTGAACAAAAAAAGCTACAATAAAAACACTACGCGGAAAAGCAAAACCCCTGTTAAAAAATACTATTGCTGCTGTTATTATATCTATTAAAAACACTGAAATAACTATTGTTAACACATTTTCATACAATGATTTTTTAGCTGTTGAAACAATATCATATATGTAAAATACAATAGTAGAAGTTATTATTATATATGGTATGTTCTGATAAAAAGGTTCTATATTAACTGATAATGGATTCATTTTAAATCTAATCAAGAAAGCTGAGTAAAAACCCAAAAGAATAAAAATAACATAAATCACGAATTCAAATAATTTCAAAAAAGTGCCATCTCTTTTTTCATCTAAAAATTTCATTTATTTTCCTCCTAATTAGTAAATTTAGGGTATGCTTCTATCATTTATTATAGCTATTGGGATTATTTTATGTCAATTATGTAAACTTCCATGCTTTTCTTCAAGATTTTACTATCGTCTCTCCTGATTCTTTATATGATTTAGATGAATTTCTACTGAGTCTACCACCTACTTAAATCCTGTAAAACAAAAACTGATTCTATATCATTTTCTTAAGATAGTTTTTAAAATCTTTACTTTTAAAATATCTACTTAATAAAATTAAATTCTTTTCTAATATTTTTTTACATACTTTGATGCTTTAGGGGTGCTATTATAAAAATTATATATTAAGACTTATCTATACTCTACATTCAATAGTCCAACATAATTATCAGTTCCAATATAACCAACTTCTATTGTTACTAAAATACTCATTTAATTTACTCTTTTAAAACCTTTATTTGCTATATAACTTCATAACAGAGTTTACCAACCCCATCTATATAACCATATTGAACTATTTTTAAAAGGAAAAACTCCTTGAAATCTTAATAGAAAAGCTACAATAAAAGTTATATTAACTAATACCACATCTAAAGCTATCAAATATATAGTTTTAATTTTATTTTCCATATCTAATACCCCTTTAGTTTATACACTTTATTGAATCTTTTTAAATACTAACACTTCTTCAATATCAATGTAACCTTCGTCATTGCCATTATGTTGGAATCTTAAATACTGCGTACCTGGTTTTATATCTGAATCTGTTGTAATATCTAGACTATATATTTTCCAATCATTATTTAATTTTATATTTGACAATGAACCTTGATTCTTTTTCTTAGCTTTGTTGTCAAAAACATAAAATCTAAATGTATTTTCTTTTGTTGTTCCCCTAGCTTTGAAGTATATCTTATATTCAGTAACTGGATCCATATTCAAACCATAAGGATAAGCTATGCCATATGATTCCCCATCATTAGTTATCCTTATAAAGCTATTATTATTATTTTCTTCTATGACATCATAACTCACATTTCCACCCTTAGAACTCCATGTTCCTAGCTTATCTATATTACCATCATCGTTTATATCTAAGTCAAAATAGTATGCAAAATCTAGTGTATATCCATTAGGTATTTTATACTCTTTATTGATTAAGTTTTCATAGTTAAACTGTATAAAACCAATTTTGTATAATAAATCTTCATTATATTTTAATGGTTTTAAAGCTTTTTGGTTCACTTCGTTTATTTGCTTCTTTACTTTATATGCTCTTTGGATTATTTCATTTGCATTGTTCATACCCTTCTTTTGACTAGCATAGTAATAAAAAGCTGAAAGATATGCATCGCATTTTTGTACATAATTCCTAGTTTGCATAGGCTGTATTTTAACAGATTTATCTACTAACTCAAGTCCTTTTTCTATATCCCCTATACTCATATAGAAAGATGCTGAAAGAGCTTTAAATCTTGAACTATACCTCGATAATTTAACCACATCATCCATTAACTCTTTGGCTTTTATTATACTTTCTTTATCTTTAGTAAGTTTAAATTTCACTTTATAATAGTTAGCTAAGTCATTTTTATACTCTATTTTATATGGGTCAAAAGCCGAAGCTTTCTCAAAATATTCGATTACTTTTTCCACGTTATTTTCTTTATGAGCTTTTAATGCCTTTAGTGCATACACATTTCCTATCTTTAACGAAGAAGATATTATAATTAAAATTACTAATACTAATATATATGAAAATTTGAACGCTATCGAACTATTATTCTTCCTTTTATTTAAGTTGTTTAATTTAATATCCTTAACTAATATACCAAACAATGCCCATAAAACAAAGGTCAATGCTGATAAAGATAAATCAAAATCCATAAAGGCATGAAGTAGAATAGATACTGTAGCTATATATATTGTATTAATCATTATTTTATGTTTGGTTCCATTTATCTCTTTATAACTTTTGTACATGTAATATGTTAAGAATAATACAATTCCTAAAAACAATATTAAGCCTATCAATCCCACTTCTATCCACATCTGTAAAAAGTAATTATGTGCTTGAGTAGAATTGTAGCCATACGACTGATACGTTTGATACAGTGTTTCCCATCCTCCACCACCTGTACCGAATAGAAGATGTTCTTTTATTATTTTAAATGCATCTTGATAAAAAGTAAGTCTACCTTCTGCACTTCTTTCTTTTAAGCTTATACTTTCAAATCTACTTACTATACTTTCTGGTATATATTTATATTTTAAAGGTATATTATTTATAATTTCATTTGTTTCTTTGTCTTTAAGTATAGCTTCATTATGCGTAATAGAGGTCCCGCTGTAGTAATTGCCGAAATATATTCTTAAACCATGTGTAGTATCTATAGTTTCAAAAGGAATACTAATATTATCTTTATTAACTTCGCTAATTTTTATTGTTTTAATTGATTGTATCTCACCTTCAGTATCTACACTATATATTCTTATTCTTCCTGAAAACGGCTTTTCATTTTTGTTTATGGCATTATATTTTAAGTCCAATTCATATTCTTTATTAGGTTCTATATTTTCTATATTTCTAAAAATAACTGTCCATTTATCTTCACCTGTATTATTTTCTAAAGTAAGTGACGTAGTTGAGTTAAAGATAAAAACAAATGCGCCGATTAGTACAATAACTAATATTGCCAAGGAAATAATAAACTTTTTAATATCTACTTTTCTAAAAGTGTTAGTTCCTAAAGATACTATATATGTTAAAGCCCCCGATAATATACCTCCAATTATGAAAATGAACCATAATTTGTAGTCCTTACCCTCTATATTGTTAGAAAACATAAATGAAAATGGTACGGAAGCTATAATTGTTAATACTGTATATATGATAGCTTCTAGTTTTCTTTTGTTAAGTACAACTATAATATAAGCTAATAACATAAAGGGTAATATGAGCCACATACCCCTTGAGTATGTAAGTATAAAAGTGAATAAGAAAACTCCTGCTGATATACCATATAATGATTTATATAGTTTATTTTCTTCTGTAAGTATATATCCTAATGCAATAATGTATAATGCTCCTAAATAAGACGCTAAGGTGTTTGGATATTGAAATGTTGAGTTTATTCTGTTACCTACATATGCTCCTTTGTAGCTCCAAGTACCTATTGCTGAACCTATACCAATTACCGACACTATAACTCCAGCAAATAGTATTATAGAAAGTAATATCTTTTGTCTATTGTCATTATTAACAAGGTCTCTGACTAGCAAGAAAATAACAAAGTAATTAGCATATTTCAAAAACTCTGATATTGCCAACCTTGTATTTACTCCATAAAATACAGATATAAAATACATGAAAACTACACCTATTGCCAATAAATCTATAGGTGATTTTATAAGATTGTATTCTTTATCTTTGTATTTACTAATAATCCATATTAACGCTAATGTAAATGAAAATATATGTGTAGGTAATAATTCTTTTTCAAAGTAAAGTCCTCTAAAAAATGGAGGATAGAATAAAAGGATACATAGACCGATGAATACTAGTGTTTCTATTGTTGATTTCGTTTTTTGTTGTGACGATAGTGTTTTTGTTGGCAATGTTATGACCTCCGTGTTTGTTAGTGGTTCTATAAAACAACAAGCGTTCTATGCTAAAAAATATCAATTATGAATGTTTTCACTAATTTTGGCAACAATTACATTATAATAAAAATTTATGCTTGTCTCAATAGAAAATAAGACTTTTTTCCCAATTTTTTGTCGTCTTTTTTAGAGCTTTTTCGACATTATAAATCAGTTCGTGGTTCGTAGTTCGTGGTTCGTAGATCCTACTAACTACTAACCACTAACCACTAACCTCTTCTCCTGATTTTTCCCAATACTCTTTAAAGAATGCTATGAATACTCCTAGCATTACACCTAATACTCCTGCTATAGCTAGGTTTAATACTTTCTTAGGTGCTACTGGTAATTCTGGTGTTACTGCTTTTGATACTATAAGGATGCTTGAATCTCCTATTTCTGATGATTCTGTTATTCTTGTTTCTTCATATTTTTTCATAAAAGCATCGTATGTGCTTTGAGCTAGATTTACTTTTCTTTCTATTAGTTTTTGATTATGTTCTTTTTCTGCTAATTCTACTTGTAGGATTTCAACTTCTTTTTTTACTGATTCTATTTTGTTGTTTAATATTTCAACTTTTTTGTTATAGCTATACTCTGTATTCTCTTTTTCTTGTCTAACTTCTGCTAACTTTATTTTATAATCATTTATTTTCTTAACTAATGTTAAGTAAGTCGGATTAATTTGTTCGTTTGACATTTCTATATCCATTAAATCTGTAGTATTCATATCTGAATTCTCTTCTACTGCTCCACTTAGTATGTTATCCTCTACTAATGACTTTTTAGTAACTAACTTTTCAGGTGTATCTTCTAAACTTTCTTCTGCTTGTTTTAAAGTAGCCTCTATTGTTTTTTGTTGCATATCTAAGTTTAGCATCTTGTTTTTATAATTTATTTCTTCTCTAGATAATTGCTCTTTATATCCGTTTAACTCTGAAAGCTTTGAGCTTATTTCTCTTCTTAATTCATCCACACCTTTAGGCTGTGATAAAAATTGTTTAAGCTCTACTAATGCTGCATCTAGTTTTTCTTTTTCTACTTCTAGCTGTGTTTTTAAAAATTGAGATGATTTAGACGCTTGTTGTCTTGACATATCTGATATAAACTCTGTAAAGTTTTTTGCTACTGAGTTAGCTATTTGAGTTGCTAACTCTGGGTCTGTATGCTTAACCTTAACTGCAATAAGATTTGTATCCTTTATAGTTTCTAACTCTATCATATCTTTTAATGTGTTCATACTATATTTCTCTTTATCTAACTTAAGTTCATCTATTACATTTTGAAGTATTTTAGGATTTTTTATTTGTTCTTTATATGTTTGTATAGTCATAACTGGATATGTAGATATAGAATCCAGTATTCCTTCTATATTATCAGAGTTTTTCTGTAGGTTTACTATTTTTTCTGTTGCAAATGAAGCCATTAAAGTTGTAGTTGCTTCATAGGTTGGCTCTATAATAAAGAAGCTAAATACTCCTGATATAAATATAGATATAGCTGTTATTATCGCTATAAGCTTCCAACCTTTCATTAGTGTCTCTATTAATTCTCTTAGTGAAATTTCTTCATACGGGTAATTTTGCTGTGTCATGTTTTCCATTATGAAACCTTCCTCTCCTTTATTAGTTCTTAGCTCTTGGCTCTTAGTTCTCAAGGTTTTGTTCTAAACCTTTTGGGTCTTATTTGCAGCTAAGTTTTATAGTCATATTATTTTTAATTTCTCACAAATATGTTTTATTCTACATATATATTAAAATTCCTTCTTAATTAATGATAATTTATAAATTGTTTTTGCTAATATTGGTGGCAACATAATTATGTAAACCTTTTGTTTTATTGTACAAGATTTATATGTTACAGACAATATTTATATAATTTTTTAACGTAGATTTAATTTTGTGAATAGGTGGAAGTTGGGTAGTGGGTAGTGGTTAGTAGTTAGTAGTTAGTGGTTAGTAGTTAGTGGTTAGTAGTTAGTAGGCTGTTAGTCAGTTCTCAATTCTTAGGTCTGTAACATTATTTTTTCATATTTCTACCTGGGTATATAGCTTGATTATAGCATATAAAGTTAATATACTTTCTTATACAAAATAAAACAATAGGCTTTACCTTTCGGTAAAACCTTTCTTAAATTAATTTATACATTAATTATCTTCTTAAGTTTTTGTATATATTAAACGAATCAATTTTATCTATTTATTGACCTTGCCATCCTTCTATATGTATGTCTTTTTCCTCTTATTGCTATGGAGTAGGTCATTATGTTTTCTGGTATTGCTACGCCTGTGAAGCCAGCATCCCCTATATGATGAATATCTGCTCCTGCCATTTTGCTATTTAATGCTAATGTTCGTATGGTGTTCTCATCTGCTCCCTCTTGAGAGGTTCCTATAGATGTCATAGCCAATGCTCCTTTACTATGTACCTTGTCAATTATCTTCTTAACATCATCTAATGTTACCCCTGGTACGGTTCCTGGTGCTGGTACAAGTATTCCATCACTTCCTGCTTCTATAAACTCGACTGCTGTTTTTAAATCAATGATTCCGCTTCCTGTTTCATTAGCATTCCCTGCTCCATGCATTTTTCCTGAAATAATTAATATATCTTCTCCTGCTTCTTTTCTTATGGATTTTATTGAATTTATTATTTTTTTATTTGTTACGCCAGTTTTAGGATTTCCTGTTAACACTACGATATCTACACCTTGTTTTATAGCTTTTTGTACATTTTGTGGAGTAGCTAATCTTCCTTCTGGTAATTCAATTCTTTCTTCCATTGTTTCAGTTTCTAAATCTACTGGTTCTAGGTTTATCCCTACAAATCTACCTGTTAACCTTTTTATTTCTTTAACTACTTTTTCTCCACTTTCATTAGGTAAACCCATAATCTTAGGAGAGTTAACATCATAAAAATTTAATAATATTATATCTGCACCAAAGGCACTTACTAATTCTACATTGCTTACATCTCCGTAAAGTGGTGGAAAAACTCCTACAACCTCTGATACTATAGTTCTTCCCTCTGCTGCTTTTATACTTTGGATTATTTCATTTTTCCCCATATTCCATATATCCGATGTATTTATATTTAACATTCTCTTTACCATACTTATTCCCCCTGTTTATAATAGTGAAGCTGCTTTTTTATCTACTATAAGTGTTACATCTGGATGAAGCTGTAGAACTGATGCAGGCATTTCCGGAGTTATTTTACCCTTTACTGTTTTATATATAGCTTCTGCTTTTCCTTCTCCGGATGCTAATAGTATTATCTTTCTTGCATGCATTATAGTTTTAATCCCCATACTTATTGCTAATGTAGGTACTTCTTCTATTGACTCAAAAAATCTTGAATTTGCTTTTATTGTGTCATCGTCTAATCTTACAAGATGGGTTTTGGCTTCGAATTTAAGGTCAGGTTCGTTAAATCCTATGTGTCCATTTCTTCCTATCCCCAATACTTGAAGATCTATGCCACCTGCTTCTTCGATTTTCCTTTCATACTCTTCACATTCCTTTTCTATGCTTTCTGCCATTCCATTTGGTATATTGATATTTTCTCTTTTTATATTTACATGATTAAATAAGTTTTCCATCATATAATAATGATAACTTTGAGAATTAGTCTTATCTAATCCATAGTATTCGTCTAAGTTAAATGTTTTTACTTCTGTGAAATCTATGTCACCATTGTTGTATAGTCTTACTAATTCTTTATACATTCCCTTTGGGGTATCCCCTGTTGCAAGCCCTATTACGCTGTCGTTTTTAAGTATTATTTGGCTCGCTACGATGTTTGCAGCTTTTCTACTCATTTCAGTGTAGTCATTTACGATTAGTATTTTCATGGATTAGTCACTCCTTTTTTTATGGTAGGTTTAGTTGAGGGACGTGGGCGTCCCTCAACAACGGTAAAAGTCCTCCTTTATTATGGTAGGACGTGGCGTCCCTCAACAACGGTAAAAGTGCTTCCTTTATTATGGTAGGACGTGGGCGTCCCTCAACAACGGTGAAAGTGCTTCCTTTATTATGGTAGGACGTGGGCGTCCCTCAACAACGGTAAAGCTATACACACAATTTTAAGGTATAAAATATATCTGTTCTACAAATTGTTGTATGCTATATTTCCCTCCACTATTGTTAAATGTATATTAAAGTCTTTATTGAAAACTGTTATGTCTGCGTTTTTCCCTATAGCTATACTTCCTTTTTTATCATCTATACCTATCACTTTAGCTGGGTTAAGGGTAACTAATTTTACTGCTTCATTTAAGTTTAATTTCGTATTATCTAATATGTTTTTAACTGCTTTATTTAATGTAAGAACACTACCAGCTAAAGTGTTGTTTTCTAATCTAGCTGAATTATCTTTAACTATTACCTTTTGTCCTCCTAGTTCATATATACCCTCTTTTAATCCTCCTGCTCTCATTGAATCTGTTATTAAAACTAAATTATTTTTTCCTTTGATATTTAAAATTAATTGAAATAATTCAGGATGTACATGGATTTTATCTGCTATTAGTTCACACGTTGTATTAGTATTAAATATAGCTCCTACTACTCCAGGTTCTCTATGATGCATAGGTGACATTGCATTAAACAAGTGGGTTCCGTGGCTTATTCCCTTTTTTATAGCTTTTTTAGCTTCGCTGTATGTAGCATTTGAATGACCTATTGATAAAACTATATCGGTATTTTCCTTTGTTTTTGTTATAAATTCATATTGATTGTCCATCTCTGGAGCTAATGTGATAATCTTTATAACGTCAAGATAGTCTTTAATAAAATCATAATCTGGCTTCATTATATATTTAGAATCCTGTGCTCCTTTATATTTTTCGTTTATAAAGGGTCCTTCTAGGTGTGCTCCTAACACTTTTGCTCCTGTTGTTTTGTTTTTCATACCTTTCTTTATTGCATCTAATGCTTTATATATACTTTGTTTATCCATGGTCATAGTAGCAGGTAAAAATGAAGTAGTTCCTGTTTTTGCTACAGTTTTACTTATATTTTCTATTGCTTCTGGTGTACCGTCCATTGCATCACTACTACCAGCACCATGTATGTGTATATCTATAAACCCTGGTGATATGTAGTTACCTTTTACGTCTATAGGTATTACATTAGGATATTTATCTAAATCATTTGGATTTAATATGTCTATTATTTTTTCATTAAATATTAATACCTTGTTTTCAATTATATTATTTTCAAGGATTATTTTTCCGTTTATTAAGGCATATATTTTTTTCAATAGTATCACCTAACTTTTAATAAACTATTTTTCCCATTACAACAGGCTTTGTGGCTCCTGTTACTTTTGGTAAATTATTTGTGTTTCCATGTATGGTTTCATTTGCTAATATAGCAAATGCTATAGCTTCTTTGGCATCACTTGAATATCCTAACTCCTCTTGGGTAATAACCTCTATTTCCTTTAATTCTTCTTTTATCATTTTCAATAAAGTCTTATTATAGCTACCTCCACCACCAATTACCACTTGGTCTATATTATCCTTTGGTATAATCCATTTCTTATAGCTATCAGAAATTGTTTTTGCTGTAAAATATGTAACTGTTGATAATATATCTATATCCTTTAATTCCTTTTCCCTATATCTTTTCAAAATTTGTCTACTGAATTCTATACCAAATTCTTCTCTTCCTGTTGTTTTCGGTGGTTCATTTTTTAGATAAGGGTGATTTAATAATTCCTTTAGCATTTCTTCGTTTATCTTACCCTTAGCTGCAATTTCACCTTCATCATCATATTCTTGTTCTCCGTTAGTCATTTCATTTACTATAGCATCTATTATCATATTCCCTGGTCCTGTATCAAAGGCATATACATCATTGATAGTACCGTTTCTTGGAATAACTGTTACATTGCCTATACCACCTATGTTTTGCAGGGCTATAGTTTTATTAGGATTTCTGTATAACAGATATTCTGTATAAGGGACAAGGGGAGCTCCATGTCCTCCTGCTGCTACATCCCTTACACGAAAATCCCCCACTGTAATTATTCCTGTTCTTTCTGCTATTAAACTAAGCTCTCCAATCTGCAAAGTACTATTTTGTGGAATATGATATATTGTCTGACCATGGGAACCTATAAGGTCAATTTCTTCTGAAGAAACACCTGCTGATTTGCATATCTCAAGTACAGCTTTTGCAAAAACTTCACCGACTTCAAAGTTCAGTCTACAAATCAACTCAACAGAAGAATCTTTTATAGAACAAGCCTTTAATATGTCTTCCTTTATTTTTTTAGGTATAGGTTCTTTGTGAAATTCTATTAAGTTTACCTTTGTATTTAAACCATTACCTTCGATTTCAACAAGGGCAGCATCTACTGCATCTACTGATGTTCCTGACATTAAACCTATAATTAGTTTTTTATTTTTATTATAGACTTTTAAAAGTCGTTTCATATTAATCACCTAAGTCTTTATATGTAATTAACCTTATTCCTTCTTTGTCAATCCATTGAATTAACTCTTGACTAGTTAGTATTTCTAATTCTCTTTGTCTGTTATTATTATAGCTACTTATATTACTAAGTTCTTCGTCTACATATGCCGGATGAGCCATGATTTCTATGGTTCCATTATCAAAATTCTCTATTATATTCTTTAAGTTCTCTAATGTTGCTTTTTCTCCATAGAACTCCATTGAAAAATAATCTGTTGTTTTTATTCCATTATCAATTAGATAATCCTTTGTTTCGTCATTAGGTTGTCTTACAGCTACATTGTACTCTTTAGCAAGCTCAGCAACTATTTCCCTTATTCCATCATACATGTGTATATGATGATGGCTATCTAAGTGGGTCAATTCTAAGCCTGATTGTAGGAATTTTTCTATTTGTGCCTTTAACTCTTTTTTGGCTTCATTAAGGTTCATTACTGGAAATAGTTTTGTCCTTCTTTTATAAAATTGACCGTTTTCATCTACTAATGTTGGTACTTCAGTTATAGGTAATACTGGTTTCCCACAGGTTAATGTAAGATGTAGTCCTAGTGTTTTTATACCTTTTTCTTTTGCCATTTTAATTGTTTCTTCTGCCTTTGGCATATTTATCATTATAGTGGTACTGGTTACTACACCCTTTTCCATTGCATATAATATCCCCTTATTGCATCCTGTTGTAAGTCCAAAGTCATCAGCATTTATTATGAGTTTTTTCATTTTATAACCTCCCAAACTTTTATTTGAATTGTGGAAGATATGCTTTATTTGCAGAAATTATATCATCTAATAGTTTCTTTGCTATTTTAACTGATGGTACTAATGGATTTGCAGCAAGGGATTTTAATGCAGTACCATAATCTCCAGTAACCCCCGCTTCTACGGCTAATAATTCGTAAGCTTTAGCAGCTTGTACTAACCCATTTACCTCTGGTGGTAGTTGTCCTACTGTTATGGCATGGGCTCCTGTTTTGTCCACTATAGCATTTATTTCTACTACAACATCATCTGGTAAGTTTGAAATAGCTCCATTATTTCTTACATTTACGGTATGTACTTCCTTTTTATCATTATAAATAGCACTTATTAGAGAAACTGCTGCGTCTGAGTAATATGCACCTCCTCGTTTCTCTAGCTGCTCTGGTTTCTGATTTAGATTTGGATCTTTGTATACCTCGAATAATTCCTTCTCTATTTTTAATACCTGCTCTGCTCTAGTTCCTTTGCCTGTTTTTACAGATTCCTTTTCTTCTTCAATTAAATCATCAGTCATATAATAATATCTATGATATGGACATGGTATCATACCTAAAGACTTAACAAAGTCCTTATCCCATTTGAGGTCTGGTATATTCTTCATAGTTAGTGAACCACCATCACATAGTTTTTCTATAACTTCATCTGTTATATCTTTACCATCTAGATATACTCTTTTGCCCCAAACAAGATGGTTTAGTCCAGCAAAGTCTATCTTTATTCTTTTGCTATCTACTTCTAGCATCTTTGCAACCATATTAACCATTCCAATAGGTACATTACATAGTCCTATAGTTTTTACATTTGTATATCTATGTACAGCTTCTGTTATCAATCCTGCTGGATTTGTAAAGTTTATAAGCCAAGCATTAGGAGCTAATTCTTCTATATCCTTGCATATATCTAAAATCACAGGAATAGTTCTCATAGCCTTTGCAAAACCACCAGGTCCTGTGGTTTCTTGTCCTATTACGTTATATTCAAGGGGTATTCTTTCATCCCTTGCTCTTGCTTCAAGCCCTCCTACACGAAATTGAGTAGTAACAAAATCAGCATCTTTTATTGCAGCTCTTCTATCTAAGGTTAAAATAATATCTATATCAAGTCCTGCTTTTTTCACCATACGTTTTGCTAGGTTACCAACTATATCTAATTTTGATTCGCCATCTTCTATATCGACTAGATGTATTTCCTTAACAGGTAATTCATTGCTTCTTTTAATAAATCCATCTATTAATTCAGGAGTGTAACTACTTCCTCCTCCTATAACTGCAATTTTTAAACCATTCATTCTTAGCCCTCCCTCTTGTTTTCTAATTTATTGATTCTTTTATATAAATCCACCATATTTTCTATAAGGCTTTTTTCAGATATTGCAGTCATCAAATGATCTTGAGCATGTACAAACAGTACTGATATATCTACCTTTTCTCCTCCTGCCTCTTTTTGGATTACATCCGTTTGCATTTTATGAGCCATACCTATCTCTTTATCTGCTTCTTCTAAGTGTTCGTTTGCTTTATCAAAATCACCCTCCTGTGCTGCCTTTAAAGCTTCATATGCTTTAGCTCTTGCATTTCCTCCATGTATTATTATTGAAAATACTGTTTCTTCTAAGTTCATTTGTATTTCCCCCTTATTCATTGGTTTTTGTTTTCTGAAGAAGCAAGAATTATTTCTTGCTTCTTCAGAAAAGCACCAGTCAAAGCTGGTGCATCTATTATTCAGTTATCGCTTCTTCTTTTGCTTCTTCTTCTAATAATTTCTTTTCATACATTTTGAAGAATGGATAATATATTATAAGCATAATAGCAATATTAATTAGAACTAATATAATTGATCTCCAATCACCACCAGTTGCAATATAAGCTCCTATAGGTGCTGGTAAAGTCCAAGGTGCTATAACCGATGGACGAGCCACTAGATTTAAAGCCATGGCTATGTAACTTATAATACCAGTGATTATTGGACCAATTATAAATGGAATTACTAGTATTGGATTTAGCATAATTGGTGCACCGAATATTATCGGTTCATTGATATTACAAATACCTGGTAATATACTTGCTTTTCCTAATTGTTTTAAATACTTTGCCTTTGATGTTAGGAAAAGAATCACTAATGCTAAAGTTGCTCCTGAACCACCAATCCATACAAACCATTGGAAGAATGGTTCTGGTGCTATATGAGGTAAAACTTGCGCCCCTTCTGTTGCTGCCTTAACATTTTCATCTAGTAAAACTAACCAGAAAGGTCTTGCAATTGCACCAACAACTGAAACCCCATGGATACCAGCTGACCATAATACAGTTATAAGGAATATTGGTATAAGTACTCCTCCTAATGTATCACTTGCATATACTAAAGGTTTAAATAAATTCATTATAAAGGATTGAATATCAAAATCTAATAAGTGCCTTACTACCCATATAATTGTTATTACAACTGCTGCTGGAATTAATGCTTCAAAGGATCTAGCAACTGAATCAGGCACTCCTTCTGGCATCTTAATCATAATCTTTCTCTGTTGTAAAAATCTCATCACTTCAACTGCAAATATAGACATAATAATTGCTACAAACATTCCTGTACCACCTAGATTGCCCATTGGCAATGCCCAACCAATTCCTTCTACTGATTGAGGTATTAGTGTAAGTAAAAATGATGCCATTGCTAAAATACCACCAGATATGCCGTCTAGCTTATATGACTTAGCTAAACTATAGCCTATTCCAAAAGAAGCATATAAAGCCATGAGTCCCATAGTAAGTCTAAATGGGAATAGGATTTTTCCTATATGTGGCTTAACTAAATCAGCTAATGCTGGTATAGGTGGAAAAGCTATGATTAAAAAGAAACTACCTACTATGATTAATGGTATGGTTGCTACTATCCCATCACGTATTGCTCTTAGATGTCTTTGTTCTGCAAGTTTAGTCATTGGACCCATAAAAACCTTTTCAATTAATTGAAAAAATTTATTCATACTAATCCCCCTTTGTTTAAAGCATTTTCTTGATTTGAGCTAATACCTTTGGTCCACCCATTGGGCTATAACCCTGTGGTGATATAACTTCAATTGGTATGCCTAATTCTTTAGCTGTAGCTTCGAATACCGGCATACGATGTCTCACCTGTGGTGCTACTAAAACTACATCCCACCCCCCTCTTACTTCATCTTCATATTGTCCAGTCCCAATTGCCTTCACTTCTAGTTCCATTCCTGCTTTTAAAGCTTCTTTTTCTATTGATTTGACTACAATGGCACTAGACATTCCTCCTGAGCAAACTAATAAAATCTTTTTCATGTCAATTCCCCCTTATATTAAAATGTTATTGCTTTATGAACAAAACCCTTTCCTCTCTCTAACCTCTCTAGAGCTTCTTCATATGTACACTTAGCTTTTTTCATTATAATAGCAACTTTAGGTTTATATTTTGACTTCAATAATAACTTTTCTGCTTCTTGATAGCTTACATCTGTAGCCATCATAACAATTCTTTTTGCCCTTTCTATTAACTTTTTATTGGTAGGCTGCACATCTACCATCAAATTTTTATAAACTTTACCAACACCTATCATAGATGCAGTGGATAACATATTTAGTACCATCTTTTGAGCTGTGCCTGCCTTTAATCTTGTTGAGCCTGTGATAATTTCAGGGCCAACTACTGGAGCAATTGATATACTAGCTATTTCATTTATTTCTGCATTTGGATTGCAAGTAAGGGAAACTGTAGTAGCTCCAACTTCATTGGCATATGTTAGTGCTCCTATAACATATGGAGTTCTTCCACTTGCCGCTATTCCTACTATAACATCCTTATTGCTAATGTTAATGTCTTTAAGGTCTTTAACTCCAGCTTCTGTTGAATCTTCAGCCCCTTCAATAGCATTAACTAAAGCATCCTGTCCTCCTGCAATTAGTCCTATAACTTGTTCTGGATCTGTTCCAAATGTAGGTGGGCATTCTGCTGCATCTAATATTCCAAGTCTACCACTTGTACCTGCACCTATATATATAAGTCTACCTCCTTTGTTAAATGCTTCTATTATTTTTTCTACCGCTCGAGCAATATTAGGTAATTCTCTTTCAACTGCTAAAGCTACCTTTTTATCTTCTTCGTTCATTAACTTCAATATTTCAATAGGTGTTTTTTTATCTATATCTATTGTCTTTGTATTTGGAGCTTCTGTTATAAGTTGATTTAAATCACAAGCCATAATATACCTCCGTTCTGCTAAAACTGTTTATCCTCAACTACTTCCCTTGTAGCCTTTAGATGTTCTATTACTTCATCATATCTTTTACAAGCTACACCAATAAAAATACTGTCTATTATATTTAGTTGTGCTATTCTAGAAGCCATTGCTCCACTTCTAAAATTATTTTCAACATTTGCTGTAAACAACAAAATATCTGATACATTACATATTGGAGATTTACCATACTGTGTGATACCTATAGTTGTAGCACCTTTATTTTTAGCTATACTTAAAGCCTGGAGTACATCTTTGGTTTTACCTGAATTTGATATCCCGATTGCTACATCCTTTTCTGTAACGTGTACTGAAGTTGTTAGTTGCATATGATTGTCAAAATACATTTCAACTGGTATATTGATTCTCATAAACTTATATTTTGCATCTAATGCTACCACTGATGATGCTCCAGCACTAAAAATGTATATACGCCTAGCATTGTCAATGGCTTCTATAGCCTTTTCTAAAGCTTCTGTGCTTAATACATTTTGGGTATCCTCTATAGCCTTTATACTTCCTGCTGATATTTTAGCTAATATCATTTCTGGTGAATCATCGGCATCTATTACTTCATGTATTATTCTTTTATTTTCTTTATTTTTTGTAAGATCAATGGAAATTGCTAGTTTCAACTCTTGATATCCTTTTAAATTTAGGGTTCTACAAAATCTTATCACTGTAGCTTCACTTGTGTTACATTTTTTTGATAATTCCATTATAGATAATCCTATAGTTTCTTCAGGATTTTCTAATATATATTGACCTACTTTCTTTTCTGATGGGCTAAATGTGTCAAAGCCTTGCTTTATCTTTGTTAATATTCCTTTATCCAAAGCTATCCACTTCCTTTTTTATTTTGTTTATATCATAGTTGATATTCAGTTGTCTAAATCCAATAATCAGTGCTCCTATAGCAGGGTCAAATTTAGGTTTATAAACCTCTATATTTTTATACTGATATTTCAATCTTTTAATAAACTCTTTTTGCACATAACTAGCGTTATTTAATATTCCACCATTATAAGAAACCGTTATCCTTTCATCTTTAAAATTAGATTTATCAATTACTGCCGAAGTCATCTCAACTAAAGAATTAACCGCTTGGTCTAAAATTATCTGTGATATTTCGTCTCCTTCTAATGCACATTCACATACTATTGGAGCTATTTTGGCTATATCAGACTTAGTGGTGTTTTTACCATATACATAGCTTATAAGTTCATCTGGAGATTTCATGTTTAAAAATTTTAGTACTTTATCTATCAGTATTGTCTTTTTTCCCCTATTATCATAATATCTTACCACTGCCTTGATACCTTTTAACCCAATATCATATCCACTACCTTCATCATCTAATATATGCCCCCATCCTCCTGCACGTATAGTGTTTCCTTCTGAATCTATACCATAGGATATGGAACCTGTTCCTGAGATTGTTATTATTCCTTCTTCTTTTCCATGAGCTCCAACCAATGCAGTTTTTGCATCATTATTTAATGCTACTTTGCAGTCTAATTCTAGGCTTGATATTAAATCTAATATTAATTGTCTATCCTCTTTTCTATCTACACCTGCTAATCCTAAAGATAATAATGCTATGTCATCTGTTTTAATGTTGTTTATATCGCATAAAGTATTTATTAGTTGAAGTAGTGATTCTCTTACTTTTTTTAGTCCTACTGAATGATAGTTTGCTACTCCACTAGTAGCTTTACCAATAATTTTTCCTTCTATATTGCTTATATAACCTAAAGTCTTTGTACCGCCACCATCTATTCCTATGATATATTTCAAGAAACACACCTCTTTGCTACTTCAATTTTGTTGTTCTGTTAATATAATTATACAGTATTTGTAGTTATTTTTCAATTATTTTTTGTTTTTGTGTAGTAATTTTACATGTATTTGTGTCAGAAAACAAGCTCGACTAAAGTCGATTTGTCAGTTCTTAGCTCCAAGTTCTTAGGTTTTGGTCAATTTCTCTTAGGTCTCTACCATTATTTCCTCCATGCTGCAACCCCTGTATATAGCTTGATTATAGCATATATAGTACATATACTTTCTTTGGCAATAAAAATCCCCCACAAAATTGTGAGGTAAAGTAATTTGCAAATCTTTTACTTTACAATATCGAATCGTTTTTTTATCTTGAAGATATCCTGTTTAGTTTGATATTCTTCATGCTTTAAAAATTCAACATCATCAGATATTTTGTCTAGTTTTTGATTGGTTTCTGTTCTAAATTCTGTAAGTACAGCAGTTTGGTCATTGATTGCAGTTACTTTAAACTTGATTTCCTTAATATCTGCCTTCATGTCTGTTTGACCTATTTCTAAATTACTGATACGATTATCCATTGATTCCATACGCTCTTCCATGGAATCCATTCGTTTCTCCATGGAATCCATTCTGTTCTCCATTGATTCCATTCTGTTCTCCATAGATTCCATGCGATTATCTAGTGAGTCTATTTTGGTGTTAATAGATTTTATTTCTGTTAATATCTGATTTAATACTTTATCCATATTTACCCTCCTTTCTTTTTTAACTTTTTCTTTCGCCCAGTTTATATGTCAAATGTATTTGTAACATGATATATCTAAATACTGAAAAACTATCACATCTGTATTATATCATAAAATTATCATTGACAAATAATATAAATTTCTCTAAGTCTTTTAATCTATTCTGCATTGCTTCATATACAAGCTTCTTATTTATCCTTATATATTCATGGGATAAAATATTTCTAAATCCTATCATATTTTTATATATTTCTAATTCATCTTTTGCTATGTAGTTTTCTTTATATAATATTTTAAATGCTTCTCCAAATGTATTTGGATAACCCATGTTTTCATCTGTTACTATATGCATAGCTATGTCTATTATCATATTAATACTTATAAACAAATTATACTCTACAATGTCTTGAGCTATATCATCTTTTAAAAATTCTTCTAAAGATAATGCTTGATATTTTTTTATCTTATCTATAGATATCATTAATTGATTTAATCGTTCCTTAATAACTTCTATTTTCACCATGTTTTTATACCTCTTTTCTTAGCTTCTCTATCATATTTTTATAGAACATGTCTCTATACTTCTTGAAATCTTCATACTCAAATAAAGTGTGTACTTTAAAATTTGACTCTAATATTTCATCCCTTGAAAAAAGTAAGATGCCTTCTCTACATACTTCAAATTTTAATAAAGGTGATGCATTATTTAAAATAGCTATATCTACATCTTTTTTTAGCTTGTCTTCTAATTTGGTTTTGAGATTAAGATAATCTTCTGTAGATATTTCTTCATTGTATAAATATATTGCAATATCTATATCACTTAGCTCTGTCATTTTATTTCTAACAAACGAACCAAATATATATGCAAAAGCAATATTTTTGTATTCTAATAATATTTCCTTTATTTGGTCAACTGAATTCATTTTTTCACCACCTTGTTTTTTAGTTGGCAGTTGACAGTTAACAGTTTACAGTTGTTAGGACTTGGGTTTTGCTAACAGCTGAGAGCCGAGAGCTAAGAACTAAGAACTGTATACTCTTCTTTTCCTATAAATATCACTAAGGCTTTTTTCAGGTTTTCTTTGTTTTCGTAGCCTTTACTCTTTGCATATCTTTCTAGTTGTTTTAGTCCCTCTTCTTTTATCTGTTCTAATTTATCCTTATCCTTTTTCTTTACATACTTTAGCTCTATTATCCACTCGTATTCTACATCTTGCATTCTGATGTCCTTTTCTAAGTATATGTCTATATATCCCTTTTCCACTTCTCTTTCACTTATTGGTCTATAGGCCTTTGAATCTGCTAAATATGCAAATAATATTACCTTTATATATTTTTCATCAAAACCTATTAAATCCCTATTGGATAATTTCTTTAATACATTTTCACTTATATAATCTATGAATGGTTCTATTTTTCCCTCATAGGCCATATCTTCTATACTATTTCTTAAATCCCTTAAATTTAATTTTATATGATAATTTTCCTTTAATCTCTTCTCTATATATTCCCAAAATATTGTCTTTATCACGTAGTTTGGAATTCTTAATATAGTCTTTGTTCTATATTGTTTATCTATTGTAAGTAATCCCATGTAGAATAATAGGGATACAAAGTATTCTTCGTCATACATTCTATCAAAGGAAAATCTTGTTACTATATCTGTCACTATCTCTTCATTTTTTATTATCTCTTCTAATTTTCTTCTGTTTTTTTCGTTCCTTGTAAGTCTTTGTAGTCTTCCATAGTCGGTTTTTACGTTATCATCTATTAGTTCTCTTGGAAATCTTTTATTTCTTTTATACTTGCTAAAATAGTATAGTATCATATCTGGATTATATACTCTTTTTCTTCCATCTAGACTAAAAAGATATCCATTATAGTACTCTTTTAATTTTATATCTATTTTTTCTTCATCTATATCAAGTTTTTTCATTATTTCTTTTACTTCTTCTTCTGTAAAGCCTAAGGCTTCATTTAAGCTATCATCCATCGTAATATTTGAAGCTATATTAAATCCGCTTGTTAAATCATCTAACATTATTGGTGATATTCCTGTTATAAATATTCTATCTATTACTTTCTCTGTTCCTATCTTTATCGTTTCATAAAAATCTCTTACAAATCCTGATGCCCTTATTATATCCTTGTAAAATTCTCCGTCTCCAATAGCTATTATGTCGTTGGCAAAATGGTCATACTCGTCTATTATTAAGTACATTTGTTTATCTACTTTTTCAACTTCGTTAATTATTGTTTCTATTACTCCACTTGCACTTTTACTATTTGATATGTTTTTTTCTATTTCTTCTGTATCTTTAAAGTACTTTTTATATCTATAAAAAAACATTTCTGCTGAATTTTTAAGCCTTTCATTAAACGAATACTCTAATCTTTCTTTATTTTCTGTATCTAATCCTGAAAAATTAAGCTTAAGTACTAAATAACTATTTCTTAATTTTGTTGGATTTTTTCCTATATATAGGTTACCGAAAATTTTATTGAAGTTATCTTTTTCTTCTATATCATAATAGTTTTGTAGTGTTGATAAAAATAGACTTTTACCAAATCTTCTTGGTCTTATAAAGAATAAATATTTACTTGCTTCTTTTTCTATCAGTTCTATATATTTTGTTTTGTCTACATATAAGTAGTTTTCTTCTATCATACTTTTAAAGTTCGATATTCCGTAGGGAATTTTCATCTTTTTCACCACCTTGTTTTTTAGCTCTCAGATCACAGTTTACAGTTGACAGTTCTTAGGTTTTTGCTAAGAGCTTTAGTCTAAGAACTAAGAGCTGTACACTGAGAACTATAGTTCTATTTTATCAGAATTGTGATTAA